>JAQVWS010000025.1 GCA_028709585.1 Syntrophomonas sp.
CTCTTCTTCTAAGATCTGCTCCAAGGCTTGGATTACATCGGCGGAATTCTCGACAATAAATTCGCTGTTTCCGTCTACTGTTACTGAATAGGCGGGAGTCTTTATCACATACATCCAAACAATTGCTGCTAATAAAATCAGTCCTAAGGCACTGCCCCACAGTTTTTTCTTCTTTATAATCAGTTGCATATAATCTCTCCATAATTATATTTTGATCGAGCAATTTTTTAATTCTACATGTCTTTTTATGAATCCTTCTTTTTAATAATTAAATATAAACTATAACCCACTTTTTTTCATTTCCAGGTAAATTGCCCCTTCAATTCTTTTTCGATGCATCAAACAGCTGATATTGACAGGTTTTTTTATATCCCTGTTAGTATGATATGCATTCGCATGGCATCCGCCCCCACAAAAATAACGCGCCCAGCACCGCAGGCAATCTTCTTTATCCTGCAAGCGATTGTGCACGAATCTTTGCTTTATTTCTTCATCAAAATGTAAATTATTGATATTGCCCATAATAAACTCATCCTCACCAACAAACTGATGACAAGGATAAACATCTCCGGTGGGAGTTACGACTAAATACTCTACCCCCGCTCCGCAGCCGGAAGTACGCTTGGCCAGACAAGGCCCTTTTTGCAGATTAAGATTAAAATGAAAGAAATGAATATCTTTTCCGGTTCGATAATAATCGCAGAGCAATTCGGTTAGCTGTTCATATTCCTTAAGAACCTGGTGCAGGTCAGACTCACGAATACTATACTCATTTTCTGGTCCCACCGCTGGTTCCAGAGATATTGCATCATAGCCCAGATCTATAAGGTGTTTTAAATCGCAGGAAAAATCCAGGTTTTGCCGGGTAAAAGTCCCTCTTATGTAATAGCTTATCGGGCTTTTATCTACCATCTTTTTAATGTTAGGCAGAATAACCCGGTAGCTTCCTTCACCATTGTTTAAAATACGATGTCGATCATTCGTCTCCGGCCGACCGTCCAGGCTTAAAATAATACTAATATTATTATTTATTACAAACTCAGCTATATCATCATCTAAAAGCAAGGCATTAGTAGTTAGAGTGAAATTAAATTTTTTACCGGTTTCATATTCCTTCTGTCTTCCGTACTGGACCAGCTCTTTGATCATATTAATATTTAACAGAGGTTCCCCGCCAAAAAAGTCAACCTCCAAGTTTCTGACTTTTCCACTCTTAGCGATAAGAAAGTCTAAAGCCCTTTTACCGGTATCAAGAGACATTAAACTTGTTTCCATCCCAAAATTACCCTGACTCGCAAAGCAATACCGGCATTTCATATTGCATGCATGGGCAACATTCAGGCAAAGGGCTTTAACCGGCAGATCAGAAAAATCAGCTTCACAGGTTTCTGGCTCTGTAAAAATGGCCCCTTCCAGATATAATGATTCCAGCTCCGCTTTTACCTCCCGGAGTTCATCGTCGGAGTATTCATTCCTTAGCTCCGCTTCGCTCCTTTTTATATCTCCCGCATAATCTCTAAGTTTCGTAATATAACTGAACCCGATATCGTCTAACACATGAATCGCTCCGCTATTAACATCCAGCAGCAGGTTGAGATCCTTCCATTGAAAAAGGTGTACCCCTGCTTCGAAATCATAACCACTCAGTGAAAACAAGCTTCTTCTCCTCTCCTGTTAAAGGAATAAAATCAAACCTTCCCTTAACGATTCCTAACCGGAATGTTAATACCCCCGCTGCCCGGCAGGCTGAAAATAAAAAAGAGGGGCTTACGCCCCCTATTCTGCTTATTTATGATTCCTGCAAACCTGATTGCCAACCGTGCAAGATGTCTTACAGGCTGATTGGCAAGAAGTCGGGCATTCCCGGCAGTTTATTAAATCTTTGTCCCTCTTAAGATTAGGCTTAACCATCGTTATAATATGCTTTTTCAAACCGCTTTACTCCTTCCAGTTATAATGCAAATCATCAATAGGACGCTTTAGATGAATTAATATTCTTTATTAAAGGCACTTTAAATTATAACTTATATCATTTCCCCTTGTAAAGACCGTTGATCATTCATGCTGCAGGGCTATAAAGATCCTCTATGTGGTCAATAATGCCGGCAGATATGTGGCTATGCCGGGAAAAATCATAAGTAAAATCGTACAGATCACAATTGCAGCCCAGAATGGCCATATACCCCTGAAAATAACCTCCAATGGCACCTCCGGCACTACCCCTTTAATAATATAAACATTCATGCCTACCGGAGGGGTAATAACCCCCATGCCCACTACCATAACAATTATTACCCCGAACCATATAGGATCATATCCCAGAATATCAATGGCAATGGGATAAAAGATAGGAATCGTAAGCAGAACCAAGGCCAGGGCATCAATAAAACAGCCCAGGATTAAATAAATAAAAAGTATTATTCCCATGACTACAAATTGGGGCAGATCTAATGATCCGGTCCAGGCTGCCATTTCGAAAGGCACCCGGCTCACTGCCATAAAGCGCCCGAAAATAATCGACCCTGCTACCATCAGCATTATCATGGCACTGGTTCGAGTGGTATCGGCCAAGGAGCGGACAAAACCCGCCCAGCTCAAATTGCGCCCTAAAACAGCTGACATAAGAACCCCCGCAGCTCCCATTGCGCCTGCTTCCGTAGCAGTAAACCAGCCGGCAAAAAGCCCGCCCATAGATATTGTAAATACCAGCAAGACCTCGCCTAATCCTCCGCTCAATGCCCTTATCCGCTCTTTCCAACTGGCTCGCGGACCGGGAGGACCAAGCTGAGGATTGCGGCCAGTAAGAATCATAATAGTAATCTGATAAAGAAACATTAATAGAATTCCTGGCACTATCCCAGCTATAAAAAGCTTGCCTATGGACTGCTCTGTAGCCATTCCATATACTATGAAGATAACGCTGGGCGGGATCAAGACCCCTAGCACCCCTCCAGCCGCAACACTGGCCGTAGCCAGCGAATTATCATATTTGTATTTTCTCATCTCCGGAAGCGCAATAGCACCAATAGTAGCAGCCGTTGCAGTATTGGAGCCGCATATAGCTCCAAAAACAGCACAGGCGGTCTGGGTAGCGATAGCAAGCCCACCAGGCCAATGGCCAATAAGCTTATAAGCGAAAATGTAAAGACGGGTACCTATGCCTGAATAATAGGCTAAAAATCCCATCCATACAAACATGGGGATTACGCTTAAACTATATGAAGAAAAATTGCTGAACAGCTCCATCACTACCATATTCATGGCTGAAGATACCGATGTTATATAGCTAAACCCCCCAAATCCCACTAGGGCCATGGCAAAGGCAATGGGCATGCGCATAAATATAAGCACCACAAAAATAAATAAGCCTATTACTCCCAGCATTAATGCACTCATTTCATTACCTTCCTTAATGAAAGCGACAGCTTAAGCCCCAACACCAGACAGAGCACCATTAAACCAAAGCTAATTAGATAAATAACCGGATACAACGGAATCTGAGTAGTGGCGGCAACCAGATTGCTTTTCGATACGGAATGGGCATACCCTGCCATATAGTAAGCAGATACTCCCCAGAAAATTAGAGCTGCCAGGTTGGTAAGGGTGTCAATAAATGCCCGAACCTGAGGAGAAACCCTATCAATTATCAAATCCACTCCGATATGCCCGTTATTATAGCCGCAATAAGCCAGACTGAGTCCAATAGTTAAAGCCATCAGCAAAGTGACATAATCCATGGTTCCCAGCAGCGGATTACCAAAAACTACTCGTGATACTACGTTAATAACTACTATTGCCATAGTGGCAACAATGCATAATCCGGCTATAATATCTAATACTTTGCTCAAGTTCTGTACCAGAGCTGCATACTGTTTCATGATTATTTCAATCCCCCTGTGATTTACTTATATTCCATATTGTATTTATCAGCCTTAGCCTTAACCAGATTTAAAATATCTTGTCCGTTGAGGCCTTGCTTGGTCATACGTTCCACATAATCCTGCTGGACAGGTGCCACTAAATTAATCCACCGTTCAACCTCTGTCTGGGGAAGATTAATGATCTCCATTTTATTCTGGTTTATGGCTCCATTCATGGCATCTTCATTCTGTTTATCCCATAAGCCCATGCCCACCTGTTCAAAGTACCTTTCCGTAATATCTTCTACCGTTTTCTGAACCTCCGGGCTCAAAGAACCCCACTTATCATTGTTCATAGTTACAAAAAACAGGGTATTATACAAGAATGGGGTTTTAGTAATATATTTGGTTACTTCGGCCTGTTTCCAGCCCTGTAATACCTCAAGGGGACCTAAATTCCCCTTAACTACACCTTTGGCAAGCGATTCATACGCTTCCGCCTGAGACATAGCCACCGGGGTTGCTCCCAGGGTTTTAAGCGTGGCCGCACTAAGGCCGGTTGCTCTTATTTCTAAACCCTTCAAATCGTCCAGGCTGCGAACCGGCACCTTCGCAAACAGGTCGCCCGGGCCAGTTGTTATAACCATTAGCAGGTGTGTGCCCTGTATTTCTTTGGGATTCAATTCCTTTAGTCCTTCCCAGGCTACCTTGCTGGCAACCTTGGAATTGTTATAGGTTATCCCTGGCAGTTCAAACACTTCACTAACCGGGAAACTGCCCCTTGTATATGAAAAGCAAGAAATACCTATATCAGCAATGCCTTTTTCAACCCCGCCATAAATATCAGCAGCTTTTAGCAGCGTTTCCCCCGGATAACTGGTGATCTTTACCTGACCCTGAGTAGCATTTTCAATCTCGCTAGCCCAGGGTTTAACCAACTGGACTTCGGCCGGATGATTAGCCGGCCAAAAATGAGCTAGTTTCAGCTCCACCGCCTTTACCTTGTCTGGCGAATCTTTTGCGGTGGCAGAGGTCGATGTTTTAGTCCCACACCCAACTATGCTCAGCATGAGCAGCATGAGCAGTAACCATAACATCTTTTTTCCTGCTCCTCTAATGGCAATCCGTTTCAAAACGCGTGCTATTCTCCTCATTTCATTTCCTCCCAATTTTTAAATAGACAATAAAAAAAACTCCGCCAGGAGTTTGCAAGATAGGCGATTTATTCTCTCTGGCTGCAGAAAACCAGAAAAATAACCGCTTTCTATTCCTACCATCCTCGCTGTCCTACCATTTTTTAAAAATTACTGTCCTACATTAACTGCCACTCTACATAAAACTGCCTTATCAATAAGCAGATGTTATTATCATAATATACCTTCAAAAATAATGACTCATAACCTATATATATTCTATACCATTCAGATAATGTACACCAGAGTTTTTTTCATCCCGTTTTCTTATAATAATTGACGGATGAGCAGTAATTTTAATCTTTAAATCTAGCCATAACCCGATATAAAAAGAATTGGGCTAACAGAAAAAAGGGAAGTAACCTTATGCTTTCAAAAGTTCAAACCAGAAAATGGTCATTACATCCTCCTGGCTCTCCACGCCAAAATTTGCTCCATGTGCTTCCAGCAGGGCTTTAACAATAGCTAATCCCAAGCCGCTTCCAACCGCATCTGCAGCTCGGGTTTCAGCTTTATAATACCTATCCCATATGTAAGCTATGTCCTTTGCTGGAATCCCGCTTCCGGTATCTGCAACCTCGATCCTGATTCTATCAATAAGATCCATACTTCTGATCGTGATGGTACTTTCGGCAGCTGAGTGATTAAAAGCGTTGTTAATTAAGTTATATAAAACCTGCTCTACTCTATCCTCATCTGCTTTCACTATGGCATCATCCGCTAGATCCAGCCTAATTGCCACGCGAGTCTGCTGGCTTTGCAGATCATATCTTTGCGCCACTCTGTTCACTAGATCATTGACGCCGAAGCAGCTCTGACTTATCTCGAAATGTCCGGATTGCAGCCGGGATAGGTGAAGAATATCATCAACCATTCTGCTTAATCGTTCCGTTTCATCAATGATAATCCCCAGCTGCCTCTCTCTTTTGTCGGGTTCATTGCCGGTTACGTCTCTTAAGGTTTCAGCATATCCCCTGATCAAACTTAAAGGGGTGCGTAATTCATGGGATACATTAGCAATCAAGTCTTTACGCATCTGGTCTATTTTTGCGAATTGCTGGCCCAGGTAATTTACGGTTTGGGCCAGTTGCCCGATTTCATCCTTTTGTCTAACCGGCAGCTGGGCATAATAGTCTCCGGCAGCCATCTTTTCAGCCGTCTTTTTTATTTCAATTATGGGTCGGGTAAAACTGCGGGCCAGAAGAAAAGAGATACACAACGCCGCCGCCAGAAGAATTATGGATATATAAACAAGTTGCTTTTGCAATATAAAAGCGGTGTCCTCAACTGGCGCCAAAGGCAGAGTAATAAGCAAAGCCCCCGACAAATCCCCACCGGTATTTACGGGCAAGCCGATCAACATGAATTTGTTGCCCATGCGAGGATGGTCTAAAGTGGCCTCCGCCTCTTCCCCATTTAATACTTTCACAACTACCTGGTTTCGGATACTGTTTCTCATCATCGGCAACTGACCGTTCATACCTGAAGAACCGGCTAAATAAGCAATACTCCCAGTCATATCTATCATCTCAATGCTCATATTATTCTCATAGGCGAAAACATCCAACTGTTCTTGGAAATCCTCATATTTACCTTCATCCAGCAATTGGACCACGGAAACAGCCTGGTCTTTGATATCCGATATTCTCATCCGGGTATAGAAGCTTTTCAAAAATACTATCTGAAAAAACCAGAGCAATAATAATACTACCAATACCAGTGCCATCATACCTGCCCAAAGTTTAAAGCGTATGCTTTTCATCTTTTTCCTCCAGCTTCAAATTTATAGCCCGCCCCCCATACTGTTACTATATATTTGCGGTAGTCTCCCAGACTTTCACGCAACGTCTTTACATGGGTGTCCACGGTTCTGCTATCGCCCATGAAATCATAGCCCCATACCAAATCCAGCAACTGTTGCCTTGTAAAAACCCGATTGGTGTTCCGGGCAAAGAAACTGAGCAATTCATACTCTTTGGGAGTCAGCGTAATCTGTTTGTCATCAACATAAACATTTCTGGCGTCATATTCTATCGTTAACCCTTCAAAAGTCACCTGCTCACTTATTTCACCCTGGGGCGAGCTTCTGCGGATAATGGCTTTCATGCGAGCTAAGAGTTCTTTGGGACTGAAAGGTTTGACGATATAATCATCAACCCCCAATTCAAAGGCTAAAAGCTTGTCATATTCTTCTCCCCTGGCCGTTAGCATTATTATAGGTACCTGAGAGGTCTTGCGAATTTCCCTGCAAACACTCCAGCCATCCATTTTAGGCATCATAACATCTAAGATAATCAACTCATAGTTGTTTTGTTTAAAAAGTTCTATCGCTTCTCTGCCATCTGCTGCCTCATCAATGCTATAACCTTCCAGGCTTATATATTCTTTAATTAAATCCCTGATTAATTCTTCATCATCAATGATTAGTATTCTAATATTCCTCAACAAACTGCCCTCCTTTAATCTTTCCCTTAAAGATCCCACAATCACTAGCCAAATTATCGCGCAAAAATCTTAATTAATAAATATTATAGCCAACCCAACAAAAACGAAATGCTTACAGCAGATAACTAAAAATGAGCAAAAATTTCGAAGGAGGATATATTCAGGTTGACTAACTGTCAGCTTAACTGTCAGAAAAAAAGCACCTTCAAAATCATTGAAAGTGCCTGATTTACTGGAGCGGGAAAAGGGGTTCGAACCCTCGACACCCGGCTTGGGAAGCCGGTGCTCTGCCACTGAGCTACTCCCGCAATAATGGATATTATACACGATTAACACTGTGTTAGCCAGGAGTTTAGCGACAAATAAAATTCTCTGCCCAGCCAGCGCAACCTTAACTTTACCTTATTATAAGCTTTTGCGCAGTTGACTACAATTATATAGTTCTGGGTTAAAAAGATATTCCTCTTCTTTAATAATGAGCTGAGCTGAAGTTTAATAAGCTATTTATGGTACAGCGGTAATAGGTTCCTTCTCTATGTGCCTGGGGAATAATACTGAAAACTCTACCATATGGTTATCACTGTTTTTTATTTCCAAATTGCCGTCATATTTTTCGACTACATTTTTACATATATGCAGTCCCAGCCCGGCATGCTCCCCTTTCTTGGTGCTAAATCCCTTTTTCATTATTTTTAACTTGGCGTCCTCATCTATATGTCCATAATTAGAAACGGTAAAAATATATTTGTTATCATCGGCTCCAATATATACATTTACGTCTCGCTGGCTATTTTCTAATTGCATTACGGCATCAAAAGCGTTGTTAATCAAATTACCCAGAATATTATTAAGTTCATATGATGAAATTCTTAAGTTTTCTATCTTCTTTTCTACAGTAACACGAAATTTAATCTCGTTTGTCCTGGCAATCCCGGATTTTATATAGAATAATGCTGTTAACCCAGGGGTTCCGGTATTTATAAACTCATTAGAAAGTATATTCCCTCCCAGCAAATCATTTATATAGTCCTGCACTTCCTCGGTGTAACCCAATTGGCTAAATCCATAGATGGTCTGCAGATGGTTAATAATATCGTGTCTTTCGCTTCTAACCGCAGTATATAATTCGTCAAGTGTGTCAATATACAAGGCCTGGGCATAGTACTGACTTTCTTTTTGGGTTAATTCAAATAATTGCTTGATTAATAACGCCATCGCCGTTACACCCAAAATTAAAAATACAGTAGAAATCATCCCCATTTTAGGCAAAGGTATTGATTTTAACATTATAAATGACGCATTAACTACAAAAATATTTAAAGCAATTTGCGTAAACAATACCACCAACAGAATGAGTATTAAAACTGAAATCTTTTTAATTCGTTTACTTTCAAAAGTCTTTAAAGAATCACGATCTATTGTTTTAAAATTGAAAAGATAAAGATTATACTTGTTAAATAAATAAATAATACTCAATGCTATTACAATTTGGGGTATTGGAAGAATCATTCTAATTATGATGGAACTACTGGTTATAATAGATGCTCCGAATAGTTTTATATAAATAATCGAGAAGACCACTTCTCCCAAAGCCAATATCATGGTGCCTAAAACGGCGGCAATCGTTGATTTAATCGGGCCAAGATGAAAGATAACCATTACCAGTATTATTAGCAGAAGAACTTGGCTTAAAAAACTAATATCATATGATACTTCAAAATAGGACTTCAATAAAATCCCGGCTAAGGCATATATTAATGCCAATATACCTAATTTCTTAATGGAAGGTTTTATCTTTATTGAAAGCAAACCCAGCCATGGCATAATAAAACCAGCTGAATAATTATGCAGAAAGGTAACCCCGATTTGAATAAAATCCACGATTCAATCCCCAGTCTTCCTAATGGCTCGAATATTTCCAATATGTAAAAGGTCTTCTCGCTTGCTTATGTTAATAGGACCTCTCGCCCCATATTTTCTATAATTCAGGATATCATTTTGTGTTTATTGTAAACGTTTATCATTAAGCAGTCTACTATTTTTTCCCATATTTAGCTATCAAACTTCTGGAAGATTGATGTATAAAAAATTTTAATTGTGATGCATAGCTAAGTTGCCACAATTCAAATCCTTAACTGAGCAAATATTTATTTTTACACGAAATAAAACCCTAAATGCCGCATTATTGCGAAAATCACAAGGGTTTTACAATCTTTAATATATGGTGGGCGCAGAGGGTTTCGAACCCACGACTTCCACCGTGTGAAGGTGGCACTCTCCCGCTGAGTTATGCGCCCATATTGTGCTCTCATGCTTCAACACTTTAAATTAATTCTACATTAAACATATTGCGTTTTCCAGCCTAAAATAACCGGTTGCTCACAATTGTCTGGCTTCTTTTGGGTCCTACTGCCACCATGGCATGATTAACGCCGCTTAGATCTTCAATTCTTTCTATATAAGCCCGGGCTTCACGGGGCAGATCTACGCATTCGCTGACTTGCCGGCAGCACACCTGCTAATCGGGAAGAAAAACATGATCATAGGCTTCCTGTATGTGTTTTATCGGAATTATTTCAATATCTTTTATATCCTTGGGGATATCCGGGATATTATTCAACGGAATAAGGATTTTCTTGATGCCGGATTGCTTGGCGCCCAATATTTTTTCGTGGATTCCTCCCACCGGCTTTATCCTGCCCTGAATTGAAATTTCCCCACTTACCGCTACATCCTGGCGAACTGGCCGGTTCATCACTGCACTGCTTATAGCCAGGTAGATAGCCGCCCCTGCAGATGGCCCGTCGACTTTTCCTCCACCTACAATATTTATATGAATATCATAGTTGTTCAGGTTTTCGCTTCTCTCCATACGAAAGACCGAGGCCGCATTTATTACAGAATCCTTGGCCATACTGCCTGCTGTATCGTTAAACCGAATCGTTCCGGTTCCAGCATCCACATTAAAGGCAATTGATTCTATCTCAATCAGACTACCCAAATATCCGTGTACTCCAACCCCAAATATTTTTCCCGTTAAGGCTTCATCTGAGCCTTTGCATATAATATATGGAGAAATCCGACTATTCTGAATAGCTTCAAATATGTGATGAGGCTCAACCAGAAGCTGTCCCAAACCAGTTCCACTTTCATTGTTAGCCAGAGCATAAGCGTCAACCAAAATCTTATTGGCGCTGCGTCCATCATGACTGTAATTACTAATGATTTCTCCCAGTTCCGGTGCAATATCTATGCCTAGTTTATTTGCAGAATTAGATACGATCTGCTTAATATGTTCCGGGGTAAGGGGGTCAAAAAATATCTCCATACACCGGGAGCGAAAAGCAGGGCTTATATCTTCAGGCGGCCTGGTAGTAGCTCCAATGAGCAGAAAGTCTGCTGGGACACCATCCGTAAATATTTTCTTTATGTATTGGGGAACTCTCTCATCATTAGGATCATAATATGAAGATTCGAAAAAGACCCGTTTGTCTTCTAAGACCTTCAAAAGCTTATTCTGTAGATAGGTATCCATCTCACCTATTTCATCAATAAATAGAATCCCCCCGTGGGCTTCGGATACCAATCCCAGCTTGGGTTCCGGGATACCCTCTTCGGCCAGTTCGCGCCTGGCACCCTGATAAATAGGGTCGTGAACTGAACCTAACAAAGGATTGGTCGATTCCCGCGGATCCCACCTCAAAGCAGTTCCATCTACTTCAATGAAAGTCGCTTGCTCACGGAACACACTATTTTGCTGGCCTCGCGCTATTTCCAGTGCCAGGCGGGCACAGGTGGTTTTACCTACACCGGGTGGTCCATATAGCAGTATGTGTTGAGGAAAAGGAGTATTAAGCTTAGCAATTAACGCCTTTAGAGCCTTTTCCTGACCAATGATTTCTTCTGCTTTTTCCGGCCTTAGAAGCTCCAAAGCTGAACCATTCAAGCCGCTGCGCTCCATTTTCTCCAGTTGTCCAAGTTTCCTAAGGGTTTGCGCATTTTCATGGTTGTTGCTTTGCTCTTTAACAATCTGATTCTTTATATCCCGTAGGTAATCGTTATATTTTGCCTCCATTTTCTCTTGCACCTGTTGCTGCATTTTATCTTCTGCAGCACGACGGGCATATATATCTGCCACCATATCTTCCAGGTGGTCTAAAATCTCTTCTATTTCATCTGTGGCTGCCAACTCATTGAGAGTAGGATCCGCCTCTAATATTTTCTGCAAAGCCAGAACCCGATCCTGTACCTGCCCTGAGCCTATAAGATCTACCGCATCCAATTTGCTGGCGCGTAGAATGAAACCCTGGGTTCCGTAAATTTTGTCTAAGTGCTTAAAAAGATCGGCAATTCTACGGTTTATATTGACCTCCCTAGGCTGTAATTCCAGCTGCTGCTTGGTGTCTTTTATCAAGTACAACATGTTTCTACCTTCCCGATTATTCGGGTGCCACCATTAGTATGACCTCAGCTTGAACTGAAGGATATATTTTAAGCTTAATATTATATTTGCCAAGGTGTTTAATTGGTTCACCCACATCTATCTTCTTTTTATCTATTGATACCCCAAAATCCTCTTGTAAAATATCGGCAATCTCTTTAGCTGTAACCGCTCCAAAAAGTTTTTCTCCTGCTCCCGCCTTGACTCTGATCTCAACCTTTTTCCCATGCAGTCTAGCTTTCAAGTCTTGTGCCTTATCTTTTTCTTCGGATTTCTTCTTTTGATCTTTTACGTTCTTTTCCTGTATTTCCTTTAACTTCGTTTTTGTGGCTTCCTCGCCAAACCCCTGAGGGATAAGAAAGTTTCGCGCATAGCCATCCGCCACTTCCAGAACCTGGCCCTTAATACCTAACTTTTTTACATCCTGGGTCAGAATTACCTTCATTTTACTTCCTCCTTAGAACGCATTTTTCTGTAATCCAATAATGAATCAAAAATACCTAACAGGCCAATGAACATTATGGTGGGTAAGGTAAAAAACAAGCCGGCCATAATAAAAATAATTGGAACCAATCTTTTTTTTCCGGGCTTTAATCTATTCCAGCGATAAGCCAGGCTGGCTAGGCCAAAATACATCGCTATGGTTGCCAAAATAACCAGCAGGTTTGAACCCACGTAATAGATACTAGTCATTTCATCTCTGCCCCATAACCATAAGGATAAAGCAAAGATCACCCCCCAGACAAATTGCCAGGGCATAACATCTTCGCTGAATTGCCTTTTCTTAAGGGCGGGAATATTTTTCGCGCGGCAAATATAGGTACTTAAAGCCAAAATTATAACCACTGTCAGCAAGGTCTGCAAATAATAAAAAGCCGGCAGGTGCTTGACCAAACCTTGCACTACCCGCGTAATGCTATTTCCAATCTCTTCCCGGCTAATACCCTTTTCTTCATAAAATTTATAAAGTCCTGAATTATTGGAGATAGACAAGTTTTCCTGCATGTATTCTTCAGCTTGCATCTGTATGTCTTGCATTTGTGTTTCACCTAAATAAAAATAAGTTAGCGCAAGGAACAGGCTAACTGTAAATACGGCAGACAATACTCCCATCTTCTGAATGTCATAATAGTCTTTCTTCAGACTTAATAGATAGCCCATTAAAAAAGAAGGCACTCCGAAAAAGCATAGCGCATAGAACAAACCATTGCTGCCCGTAATAGCATATATAAGCAAAAGGTTAAGCCCAAATACAAATGCTAATTGCTTGCCATTTACATAGTGACCTCCAATAACCATAGAAATTCCCCAAACTATGGCGGCTAAAAAGGTCAAATAGGGCGATTGCCCCATTACCAGGCAAGCTACTGATGATATGCAGGCCAAATAAATAATATGTGGCACTTTATCACCTCATTTTTTTCTCTTTATTCTCCAGGTATTCTTTTAGTTCGCTCAGGTCGCCGTACCATTGTTGTATTTCACTAGTTTCGTTAATATTGGTATTTAGTTTATACTTAACCCTCATATCTATTAATTGAAAGTTAATCCCTACCCGACGCCCTAAAACATACGCAATAATAATAAGAGTAGCCAAAGCATCACCGGTAGCATCGCTTCCCGCTTTTAACATCGACTTCATTAGCACAGCAACGGTATCCACCAGCTCCGCTTTTAGCCATTCTATTATTTTCAGATTAGTACCCACGTCATTTCCATTCTTCTTAAAACTCAATTAAAAGACACCTCCTCCTACCTTTTTCGGCACAATACTTAATTTCTCCTGCCTGGCCAAGGAGATCCAGTATTTAGCATTAAAATAAGCCCTGCGCCGGAGCGAGGGCTTATTTGCAAAAGGCTATTCTGATGTATATGGGAGCAAAGCCATAACTCTTGCTCTTTTTATTGCCACTGTCAGTCGCCGTTGGTGCAACGCACAATTGCCGGTTATCCTGCGGGGGAGTATCTTCCCGCGCTCGGTAACATAGCGGCGTAACTTAACTATTTCTTTATAATCTATACCCTCAACTTTATCTGCGCAGAAGTTGCACTGTCGCCTCTTCTTGCGTTTATCGCGCTTCATCAAGGTGGTTGTCCTCCTTATCTAAAAAGGTATTTCATCCTCTTCATTGCTATTTACCATGTCAATATCTTCCAACCTAACTTCACTTCCGAGGTCATCCCACTGGTCATCTTTCCGGGCAGCAACCTGGCCGGAACCGGAACCAGAACCTGATCCGCCTTTATCCAAAAACCGCACGTCTTCCGCCACAACTTCAGCTACTTTCCGCTTCTGTCCTTCCTTGGTTTCATAGGTGCGTACCTGCAGCCTGCCTTCAACGACAGTTAATCTGCCTTTACTCCCATAATTGGCACAAAACTCTGCGGATTGTCTCCATACCACAATATCGATAAAATCGGTTTGTTCTTTATTAAACCGGCGATTTATGGCTAGAGTAAACGTAGTTACGGCTGTACCGCTGGGTATATATTTAAGTTCAGGATCGCGTGTCATACGCCCAATAAGAATAACTCGGTTCAACATTCTTATGCCTCCTTCGGTTGGCAAATATTATTTTTCGTCTTCGCGAATAATAATGTGGCGTAACAGACTATCAGATATCTTTATAATCCTGTCCAACTCCTGAACAGTTTCCGGCTTACCCTTGAAATGCCATAAAGAATAGATTCCTTCTGAATAGTCCTGTATCTTATACGCCATGCGCTTTTTGCCCCAGCCGACTACCTCTTCAATAAACTCGCCTCCGAAATCATCAATAATCTTATGTAGCCTTTCCTTGATTTCAGCGATTCCTTCTTCAGATACATCTGGCTTGATGATAAACATCATCTCATAAGCACGCATATTCACACCTCCTCCCTCTGGACTAAAACTCGTGAACACGAGTAATGGCCCCGAACAATCGTCCGGAGCAGGGACTTGTCGTTAATTATATCAATAGAATCCTCACAATGCAACCAGCAATTTTACAGTTGTTTACAATAGACCCTTAATCAAAAGACTTTTAAGTTCAGATACTGGCTTTTCAATGATATAGGTATCATTGAATAACGCCTTAAGTATTGCCACTTGTTGCTGTTCTTTATTTATTTTAAACCCAATAATGCAAAATCGCTCTTCTCTGCGTGAATTTTTCAGTGTAACCAGATCCCCGGTGCAAAATTGCTTGTCGGATACTAATTTAAGCACCTTTTCCACTCTCCCCGGCTGATCAATAATGCCTGCTACATTATATGCAACCAGTTCTCACCATGTTAATCCGGCTTTTCCACTCTCACCATTTTCTTCTCAAATTCGCTGCGGGGAAGCATTACCAATCGCCCGCAACCCAGGCATTTAATCTTTATGTCCATTCCCATCCTCATCACTTCCCAGATATAACTGCCACAGGGATGCTGCTTTTTCATTCGGACTATGTTGCCCAGGTCAAAGACTTTTCTTTCCATGCTTCCCTCCCCTTTTTTACCTGCTTTTTATTTTGATTGGCTTAAAGCCTGCTCCCAGTACAGATCCAATTCGGCAGCAGAAGCAGCCCTCCTCTTGCATAGCCTCTTGAAATATGTCGGCTTTGCTCTTATCAACGGCGACCAGTACCCCTCCCGCCGTTTCAGGCGAATACAAAACCTCCCGTAATGCGGGATCAATTTCATCGCAATATTCTACCTTGCCAACCAGATACTCCCGGTTGGTATATGCTCCTGCGGGAATCAAACCCAGATTCGCATATTCCATTACGCCCTGCATGAATCTAAGCCCCGCGCAATCCAATTCCACCTCTACATCGCTGGCCACTGCCAGTTCAAAGAGGTGCCCTATCAGACCGAAACCTGTAATGTCTGTGGCTGCGCTCACACCTACCCTTTGCATAACCCTGCAGGCATTCTGGTTTAACATGCTCATCCACTTAATAGCCTCATCAATAGCTGACTGTGACGCCATTTCTGCTTTTATTGCAGTGCAAATAATTCCGTTTCCCAAAGGTTTGCTTAAAAAAAGGACATCGCCAGCACCAGCGGTATTGTTAGCGATTACTCTAGCCGGATGTACCCGTCCGCAAACTGAAAGCCCGTATTTGGGTTCATTGTCATCAACCGTGTGTCCACCCACTAATAATGCTCCAGCTTCTTCGATCTTGCTGAGTCCGCCTGCCAATATTTGTCTTAACATGTCCATATCTCCGCACTGGGGGTAACATACCACATTCATAGCCAGCAACGGCTCACCCCCCATAGCATAAATATCATTAATAGCATTCGTAGCCGCTATTTGTCCAAAAATGAAGGGCTCATCCACCATGGGTGTAAAAAAATCCACCGTCTGAATCAAAGCGAGTTCATCATTTATCCTATAAACTCCTGCATCATCACGACTTTCAATCCCTATCATCAGGTTTGGATCCTGCGGCCATACAAATCCTTGTAAAACTTTTTCCAAGGTCCCCGGACCTATCTTGGCAGCTCAACCCGCCGCCCGAACCATTTGAGTAAGCCTTTGCTTTTCCATCCTGTTTCACCTCCCCAGTAAAATATTCAACTGCCCATATCAAGGAACTGCCTTAATCGTCAAGAACTCCCGCTCAGATATTTCTCTAGAACTTCTGTAAAAATGCTTTGTAACCCAGATAGGCCATATATACGTCCAGCTTGCCGGCTACCTCAAAAGGCGAGTGCATTCCCAGTAAAGCCACCCCGCAATCAACGACTTCCATACCATAATGGGCTATATATTGAGCAACTGTACCGCCACCACCTATATCCACCTTACCCAGTTCCCCAACCTGCCATACTACCCCGGCCTCGTCAAAAAGATTGCGAATCCGGGCTAAGAATTCGGGATTAGCATCATTGGAGCCTGATTTTCCTCGGGAACCGGTATATTTGGTTACAACTACTCCCTGGTTCATAAAACTGCAGTTCATTTTTTCAAATACTTCCGGATAATTCGGGTCAACAGCTGCGTTTACATCTGCTGAAAGAGCCGCAGAAAGAGCCAAAGCCCGCCGCAAGCTGAAGTAGTTGTCATTGCCTGCCTTATGCATGATTTCAGCTATGATATTTTCGATCAGCAGCGATTGTAGTCCGGTATTCCCGGCACTGCCTATCTCTTCTTTGTCAACAAAAAGACAAATGGCAGTGCGAAGCGGCTTCTCAATCTCCAAGGCGGCCACTAATGAGGTATAGGCACATACTCTATCATCCTGCCCATATGCGCCTACCATACTCCTATCCAACCCTACCTCCCGAGCTGAATATGCAGGTACTAATTGCAGTTCCGCACTGGTCAGATCATTCTCTTCTATGTCATATTGCTCCTGGAGAATATTCATAATATAGGTTTTAATTGGGTCATTAGCGCAGTCCGGTTGGGGACGGCTGCCCACCAGGGCGTTGAGGCTCTCCGCATTTATCGCTTCTGACATCTTTTTTTCCATCTGATCTTTAGCCAAATGCGGCAAAAGATCGGAAATAGTTAATACCGGATCATCCCCATTCTCCCCTATGACAACCTTAATTACTCTGCCATCCTTTTTTACCACTACTCCGTGCAGGGCTAGAGGCATAGCGGGCCAATGATACTTCTTAATCCCACCATAATAATGGGTCTTAAGCAATGCCATTCCATCTGCTTCATAAGCTGGCCTCGCTTTTAGATCCAAGCGAGGGGAATCACTGTGGGAAACAACCAGATTAAATCCCTCTTCTAACGGGTTTTGGCCAATAACTGCCAGCGCCGCAACTTTATCATTTTTGTTGATAAGTATTTTATCACCAGCTTTTATTGCTTCAACCTTTTCAATCGGTACAAAACCTTTTTCCGCGGCTAAGCGGCACACTATTTCCGTAACTTCCCTCTCTGTCTTGGCATTGGTCAGGAAATCCACGTATCCTTTATTAAAATTATAAGCGGCCTGAATTTTTTCCTCATCCATCCCCGGCCAACAACTTCGATCCTTTTTAGGGGTATTTTCTTGCATATTTATTTCTCCTTTCCTGTAAGTATTATTAATTTCCCATAGCTTCAGCACATCTATACGCTTCCAGTTATTATATCCTGCAGAAATAGAAAGCCCTTAAGAAAATAAGGAACCAGCAGCGAACCTTCAATATATTCTGCAGTCCGGGAAATGCCGGTTATTCCAATGGCAGCACCCAGCCCCAACGGCGATTTAGTCAAGCCTAACAGCACTGTTATTATAATAATGTTTTGTATTAATAGAATTCCAGCCCCTGCCAGCCTGTTTATTCCTTCTAGTATACCCCAGGCAAATAACTTTTCCAGGACTGTACATAAAAGTCTTATCAGATAACTGCTAATTAAAAATAATATCAGGAAACACCCGATTGCCACCAACAGGTAGGCCAATTCGTTAATCTGACGGGTTATAAAATTCAAGCCTTCACTTAAGCCAGCCAGTGAAGATAACGAACTGGTCCGGCTTGACCCCCAGGCTGAAATTGGCAAATGTTTTTCCAAGGCGGCAGCGATGGAAGTGACCACTCCATACTGTTCTTGCAGGTAGTCGGCCAAATCATTGCGATACATAAAAGCTACCCCAACTCCAATCAGGGTGCTTAATATACCGCCCAACGTCGCAATAAAACCCCGCTGATAGCCAATAATAACGCTTAGCAGTAAAATAGCTATAATTATGTAGTCCAATAAATTAAATCCCATACTATAGCCTCTCCGATAATTGCCATATACTAAAAAAAGATTCTGACTATAAAAATCCTTTAGCCAGAACGCCCGCCCGCTTACATATTGCCTGACAGGTTTGTGGTTGCTGTGCGTATATTTATTGTACACTTTATTTTATAAGGAGAGTGATCGTTTTGCATAGCTGGCCACAAAAATTTTTCTCTGGGCTGATGGTTGCCATAATGTTAATCACCTTGCTGCCCACTGCCACTCTGGCCTCGGAGCCGGAAACCATGCCTTTGGAAAAGGCTATTCAAGTAGTAAAAAGTAACTTTTCAATACCTGCTGAGTATACTACTTTCAAATCTGGATTTAACGAATCTGATAATCAGCGCTTCTGGTCTCTGGCATGGAATAATTCCTCTGAAAAGGGCGGTTCTTTTAATGCCCAGTTAAACGCCAATACTGGCGAAATTACCTCCATGAATTTATGGCGGCCGGAATCAGGGCCTCAGAATCCGATTCCTGCTATTTCTCTTAACGAGGCCCAAAAGATTGCCCAAGATCTTTTGCAGAAGATTATTCCCAACCGAATCTCTTCCCTGAACTTGATAACAGATAACCCGTTAATACCTATAACCAGTTATGGCCCCACCAACTATCATATAAGCTGGCAACGGACAGCAAACACTGTCCCGGTTGCCGGAGAAGGCGCCTATGTAGAGATAAATTCAGCAACTGGTGAGGTGCTGAACTATAATCTTAATTGGTCGAATTTGGAGCTGCCAGCTTCCGACCGGGTTATTTCTCCCACCCAGGCTCGTGAAACCTTTATTAATGAAGAAATGCTGCAACTGGAATATACGCTCCCCAATAATATGCGTCCTTTGCTAAGTGGGCAAAAGCAATCCCCTATTCTGGTATACAGAATTGTTCATTCCTCCAGCGGAAAAATTGATGCCTTGACCGGAAAACCTATTATCCCTGAAGCTGATTACTGGTTAAGCGGCGGCGGCGGAGCCGATGACAAATATATGGTGAGCAAAAACATAGCTCCAACCGAAATGGCCGATGTACCTTTGACTCCCCAGGAAAAAGAGGAAATAAGCAAAACCTCCACCCTTATTAGCCAGGATGTGGCCATCAAGGCTCTAGCAAAGTGGGTTGATATTCCCGATAATCTGGTTTTTCAGTCGGCTAACCTGGATTCGGACTGGAGAGATCCAAGTGTGCGTATATGGAACCTAAGCTGGTCATCTGACTCATCAATAGAACCGAAATTATCCTCACGGCCATTAGGGCTGTACGCAAGATTAAATGCTAAAACCGGCGAGCTGATTAGTTTTAATCTGGATATACATCAAGATACCGGTTCAGCTGTTATCATAAATCAAGAGGCCGCTATGTCTAAAGCAAATGATTTTCTTAAAAAAACACAACCTGCACGTTTCTCCCAAATGAAACTAGACCCTGTAACTCTTGCCCGGGAGAAAGCCATCGAAGTACACCCTGGCTATAATCCGACTACCTGGAATTTTAACTATCAGCGGACGGTAAACGGAATTACCTTCCCGGAAAATGGAGCTGATATCAGGATAGACCGCACCAGCGGCATTATTGTTTCTTATAATCTGAACTGGATGGATATGAATTTTCCTTCTGCCCAAAATGTTATAGGTTTCGACAAAGCCAATGAACTGTTTTTGCAGTCTAAGCCTATTACTCTTTGCTATGCGACCTATTTCAAAGCTTACTGGGGTTCACCGGAGATGCGTTTGGTTTATCAGCCAGAAATCCCGCCCGGTCAGGCCTACTTCTATATGATAGACGCTCACAGCGGAAAAAAACTGAATGGGCAGGGGCTGCCTATAGCTGAAACTGCTGGTGTCATAAAATTTAATGACATCGCGGGCAACTTTGCCGAGAAAGAGATTTCCCTGCTTGGCCAAGCCGGGCTAATGTATGAATATCAGAATGAGTTTCATCCCAACGAAAAAATAAAGGTAGTTGACCTGCTGCGAGTTATGTTGGCAACGACCCGGGGCAAAGACAGCACCCGTAATCTATCCGACCAGGAAATAATAAATCGCTCCCTGGAGTCAGGCTGGATCAAGGAAGGCGTCCCGCCCAACTCGGAAGTAACCCGAGGGTTTATGGCTCAGCTAATGGTTCGTTATCTGGATCTGGAATACGTGGCGCAAATACCTGATATTTATCAGCTTGCCTATAAAGATAAGTCCACCATCGGCAAAGACCTGACGGGGTATGCGGCCTTATGCTGGGGATTAGGCATTATAAGAGGTGACGGGATATACTTTGATTCCTCACACAATGTCAGTCGGGCCGAAGCTGCTTTTGCCCTGGTAAAGACTTTGGGAGCCAAAACAAGATCTTAATATAACACCAAAAATAGGTTGTTTCCAGCTTTGTTTATAAGTTGCTTTTTGTAAACAAGCCCCCTCTGGTCGCGATATTTTATATCTTCATCCGGCCAGAGGCGGGCTTTTAACTATTCCACTTATTTGCTCAAGCTCTATCAAAATTCGATTATTTTCGTCCTTTCATCTTCTGCAGCTACAATAATACTCAGAAGCCCCAACTACGGAGGCTTACTTTAATCAGGAAGGAGATGAAACATTATGGCCATAACAGCAACCCCTATTGCTACCGACCTTGTTCTGGTGCTGGATAATGGGGTAGGCGCTTCCGGTCAGGCTCTAACTAAATCCCGCAAATACGGCGACGTTAAAACCTCGGCCGTTAACGATGACATTTATTCTGTAGGTCAGAGTATTTCTGGACTTCAAACCAAAAGCCTGGTGGCGATTCAGCGTAAAGATACGGTAGAAATCGAAGATATCTAACCAGTCCCGCTTTAACTGTGCCCTCTGACTTATCTTATTGAAAGGAGATGAGAATATGGCTGAACAGAGAGTACTGGAAATGGATTTTTCCACCGAATTAGGCAAGACTCAGAGCATTCGCGTTTATGAGGCACGTACGGATTTGACAGGTGCAGAAGTCAACCTGGTAATGGAGAACATTATAAGCAAAAATATCTTTTCCGGCACTGGTGGTCAAATAACCGGCAAGGTGGCTGCCCGCATTGTAAGTACTGACAGTACTGATCTGACTCTGGCGTAACAATACCGGTATAGTTCTGCCGATACTTAGCCCCGGCACAATCGTGTCCGGGGCTAAAATATGTTGTGAATCTTTTCCCACGGTTGCTCAAACTGCCGCTAAATATTTTTATATATGGTAATATAAAAGATACTGAAATTAATCTTTCAGGATATTTGAGCCAATAAGCATACTCATATACTATATCAATCATGAGTATAATTGTAGCAGTGCTAATAGGGTTGTTTTTTGCCTAGGACATACCAAAGCAACAACACTATATATCACTCTATAATATATTAATTAAGGTAGGTGCTTATAATGAAGGTAAAGGATAGAATGACTCCCAACCCTTACACAACTTCCCCGGACACAAGCATTGGCGATACCTGGAAGCTTATGAATGAACATAATATAACCCGTCTTCCGGTTTTGGACCGGGGTAAACTGGTGGGAATCATAACCAAAAAAGACTTCGGTTCCCGCCCGGATTTAAATCTCAGAGGTACTTCTATTGCTACCCGTTACTTTTCCAGCGATCAGGAACAATTAATAAAAAAACTGAAAGTTCGCGATATGTTGCCTGTGAACCAATCTTTGGTCACCATCAGTCCGGATACTTATATTGAACTGGCGGCTAAATTGCTGCGGGATAACAAAATAAGCGGCTTGCCGGTAGTGGACGATAACGGAAAATTAGTCGGCATTATTACCCAATCCGATGTTTCCGATGCTTTCCTGGACCTTCTGGCCATCAACCACAAGGGCACCCGCATTAACCTGTTGATAGAAGACTCCTCCCAGGCAATTATCCAGATTGGAAATATTCTTACCAAGTACGGCTGTAAGATTAAAAACCTGGTGATTATGGAAAACAACGACGATAAACCCCGTATGATATTGCGTATTAATACTACTGAATCCAAACCAATTATAGATGATTTAAAAGCAAGCGGTCTTATAGTTGAAGCTGTGCTTGTAAAGCAATAAAGGGCTTTTTAAATGATAGGGAGGTGAATGTCAATGGAAGAGGATAATCTAATGGAAAACCCTACTCAAAAGTCTATGCCTGATCCCTACAAGATATGGAAGGAATTGTATTTTTCTGCAGAAAATTCTCTGACCTCTGCCGTGCGTAACTCGGTAAACACTGGCAAGTTTGCCA
>JAQVWS010000139.1 GCA_028709585.1 Syntrophomonas sp.
TGTGCAAATAAGCTTCGTTACCCAGGGCCAGCTGACGCGCACCGATTTCAGCTTCCTTCTGCAGGCTATCTACCTCACTCAGGGCCGACTTTAAATAATCCCAAAATACCGGTTGTTTAGCATTGGAAAGTGGTTTATCATCCGGGACCGCATTTTCATTTACATTAAATAAAGGTATATTACGGGTAGCAAATGACCCTATTTCCATTTCATTTCCTCCTATCTACCTATATCAAGGGCCCGCATGGCCATAGCCCGGCTGGCTTCGATTACTTTGGCGTTTGCCTCATAAGACCGAGTGGAAGATATCATATTTATCATTTCTTCAACCACATTTACATTGGGATAATTCACGTAACCCTCCTCGTCAGCGTCGGGGTTTGCCGGTTCGTAAACCCTTCTAAAGGGGGCTTCATTTTCTCCTAACTGCCTGATTTCTCTTACCTTAACCCCTGATAAGGCTGACAATTGTTCCTGGAGAGCGCTTTTAAATTTGCCTTTGCTAGGCTTATTATTCTGAGCCTCAAAAACCACCACATGCCTGCGGTAAGGCCCTTGTCCATTGGCAACACGAGTAGTTTCCACATTCGCCATATTACTGGCAATCGTATCCATTCGCAATCTTTGCGCCGTCAATCCAGATGCACTTACATCAATGCTGTTAAGGAAGCCCATATAGATTATCCCCTTCCGTTAATAGCTAATCTGAGCAGTCTTATTTCATTGCTCATACTCTGAGCCATAGCATCGTAAAAGATTTTATTCTTGGTCAGATTCGCATTTTCCACATCAATATCAACATTGTTTTCATCGTTACGATAACTCAAGTCTTCCAGTTTTATAATCTCTGATTGAAAACTATTCAAATCCACAGAACCCGTCCCAATTTGCATATGTCGGTTATTGGTAATACGAAGTTTGTTTACACCGGAACTAAATTGACTATCAAGAAGTCTTTGCAGTTTTTCTTCAAAGACCACCTCACTGCGTTTAAAGCCAGGTGTATCTACATTTGCAATGTTGTTAGCAATTACATCGTTTCTTATGCTGGCTGAATCCATAGCTTTATTTAGCACTAACTGGGTCTTAGAATTAAAAATTTTATCCAACAAAATACCACTCCTAGAAATCTTTGCTATTCTTGTATGTTTTCTCTCTCTTTTTAGAAATTCCTTCTTTTATATTACAATCTTTTGTTTATTTAGTTCTTTTGGGCAAAAAAATAAACCAAATATACAATTTTGTATTTTTGGTTTTATTATTTAGTAATAATATATATTAATTTTTCATATTTTACCAGTGGATGTCTTTTATCTTTTCAACTCATCGAGGATATAATCATTAAGAATCTTAATATAAGTTCCCTTCATGCCCAATGATCTTGATTCAATTACTCCCGCGCTGGATATCTTCCGCAGCGCACTTACAATAATAGATCTGGTGATACCTGCTTTATCGGCAAGCCTGCTTGCTACCAGCAGACCTTCCGTGGCATTTAATTCGGATAATATATGTTCGATAGCTTCTTTTTCAGAATATGAAAGGGTGTTAACAGCAATTTGTACAGCCGCCTTTTTTCTTGATTCTTCCTCAATTCGCTCGCTTCGCATCCGCATCACTTCATTGGCTACTACCAGAGATCCATATTCAGCCAGTATAATATCATCGTCGCTGAATTCCCTATTCTGACGAAATAATACTAACGTTCCGATACGTCTGGCTCCTCCAAAGACGGGGGTTATAGACCAGATGTTTTTAGAGCAATCGCAGGATATGCGGCCATCATAATTGAATATGCACTTGGAGTCCTCTTTCAGCCTTATGTTAGTACGTGTCTCTTGAATATTAATAAACTCTTGATTGAAACTTTCCGGAAAATGTTCGGCATGACTTATCAGTTTATCAATCTCAAAGCAGGTCAGACCTTCATCAAAAGAATATCCCACAATCTGCCCTCTTCTGCCTACCACAAAGACACTGCACTCCAAATTTTCAGCGATCACATCTGCCATTTCGAAGAAATCCACCGGATTCCCAATCAGCTTTTGTAAAATGCGATTAATCAATCTCGACTTTTCCAGCAATGATTTCTCCATTCCCAATAACCTCCTACAGGATATATCTACTTAAATCATCATCGTCAGCTATCTTTTTAAGCCTCTGCTCAACATAATTCCGATCGATATTAATCTTCTCCCCCCGCATATATGGCGCATCAAAAAGAAGATCCTCCAACACCCTTTCCATGATGGTATGTAAACGCCGGGCTCCAATGTTTTCGGTTCTGGCATTTACTTCATATGCTATCTCTGCAATATAATTAATAGCATCATCACTAAAAGCTAGTTCAACATTTTCAGTAGAAAGCAAGGCTATATATTGTTTCAATAGGGAATTGTGCGGTTCGGTAAGAATCCTTTGCAAATCCTCTTTCTTCAGACTCTCCAATTCAACCCGAATTGGAAATCTGCCTTGTAGCTCCGGTATCAGATCAGAAGGCTTGCTAACATGAAATGCTCCGGCAGCGATAAAAAGAATATGATCAGTTTTAACCGGACCATATTTAGTCACCACGGTTGATCCCTCAATGATTGGCAAAATGTCTCTTTGCACCCCGCCGCGGGAAACATCTGGACCGTAGGAACCCTCTTTGCCGGCAATCTTATCTATTTCATCTAAAAACACCAAACCGTCCTCTTCTACCCTTCTGATAGCTTCACGGTTGGCCTCGTCAGTGTCAATCAGCCGATTAGCTTCTTCATAGCTTAATATCTTACGAGCCTCCTCAACTGTAAACCTTCTTTTCTTTTTATTTTTAGGCATGATTCCACTAAGCACATCCTGCAGGTTAATTCCCATTTCTTCAACACCTGAACCAGATATAATCTCCATAAATGAATTGTTCTTTTCTTCGACTTCGATTTCAATTATTTCATCTTCCAATTCTTTACGTTTGAGCTTTTGCCGGATAATTTCCCGCTGTTGCTCCACAGCCCGCAAACGCCTCAGGTATTCTTCATCTCCTTCATTATTTTCCTGGGTTTGCCCCATTAGGAATTCAAACGGGTTCTTAATCGGCTTTTCCTTTTTGGCAGGCAGTGGAATTATTGATTCTACAATTCTCTCTTCAGCCAGAATTGTTCCTTTTTCCTGGACCTCTTCCATTTTTTCTTGTTTTACCATACGCAGAGAGGTCTGTACCAGATCACGAATCATTGAATCAACATCCCGCCCAACATAACCTACTTCAGTAAATTTACTAGCTTCTACCTTAATAAAAGGAGCTTTAACTAACCTTGCCAAACGCCGGGCTATTTCAGTTTTACCAACCCCAGTAGGACCGATCATAATAATGTTCTTCGGATAAATTTCCTCGCTTAGTGCTTGAGGAAGCAGTTTTCTCCTGTAACGGTTACGCAAAGCAATAGCAACTGCCTTTTTGGCTTCTTTTTGGCCAATAATAAATTTATCCAATTCCTCTACTATCTCTTTGGGCGTAAGATTATGCAAGTTACCTACTCCTTTACTATTCCACTATCTCAACTGTGATTCGGTTATTGGTAAAAACGCATATTTCCGATGCAATCTGCAATGATTCTTTAGCTATCTCGGGGGCAGTCATTTCGGTAAACCGCACCAGGGCACGAGCAGCTGCCAAAGCATAAGTGCCTCCAGAACCAATCGCTGTGATGCCGTCATCTGGTTCAATTACTTCACCGTTACCGGATATGATAAACATTTTCTCACGATCTGCAACAATTAACAAGGCTTCCAATTTGCGTAAGATCCTATCTGTCCTCCACTCTTTGGCAATCTCAACTGCTGCCCGGGTCAAATTGCCGCCTGTTTCCCTCAGCTTATCTTCAAACTTGGCAAACAGAGTAAAGGCATCCGCAACTGAACCCGCAAATCCTGCCACTACTCGCCCTTCATAAAGCTTTCTAATTTTTACCGCATTATTCTTCATTACTGTATTTTGGCCGAAGGTTACCTGCCCATCGCCGGCAATGGCCGTTTGACTGTCCTTCTTAACCGCTACTATGGTGGTTGCTTCAAACATACGTTCACCTCCGTGGATGACTTTCATTATGAATAGCTTTAATCCTATCCCGGGTTAAATGGGTATAAATCTGAGTAGTCGATAATTTTACATGACCAAGTAATTCTTGTACGGCACGTAAATCAGCACCGCCATTCAACAGATGAGTGGCAAAAGAATGTCTTAGAGTGTGGGGGCTAACCTTATGGTTAATGGCCAATTGTTCCACATATTTATTAATAATGTTCCTGATGCTGCGCGCTGAGATACGAGTCCCGGATTTATTCAGAAATAAGGCATCGTTAGCGGCTTTGCTTTTGAATAAATAATAAGGCCGGCCATTTACAATATAATTTATTAAAGCAGCTTTAGCCTTCCTGCCTAATGGTGCAAGTCTTTCTTTACTGCCTTTGCCCCTGATTATGATCCATTCTTCGTCTAAATCCAAATCAGACAGATTAATGCCTACCAGTTCACTAACTCTTACTCCTGCCGCATATAGAGTCTCCAGGATAGCTTTGTCTCGCATTCCTGCCTGTTTAGTAGTATCCGGGGCATCCAATAACATATCTATTTCCATTGTATATAAAAATCGGGGCAGTTTTTTTTCCTGTTTGGGGGTAGAAATATTTGCAATCGGGTTTCCTTCCAAAACATTTTCCCGGCACAAGTACTTTACATATGAGCGCAAAGCTGCTAATTTTCTTGCTATTGTAGCTCGGCTTAATTCTTTCTTCTGCATATTGCTTATATATTCTCTCACCGCAAGATGATTAAGACTGCTAACTGTCAGCTCCTCACGGTTTATATGATAATACCCGGCTAAAAAATCAAAAAACTGAATTAAATCCGTTTTATAACTGATCAGGGTTAATTGGGAGGCGCTCTTCTCAACCCGCAAGTGAGTTAAAAACCCTTCTACATGCTTCAAGAGCATTTATTTACCTCCGTCATAAAAACTTTATTTCTATTAGGGAATGTAGCACAATTAGCATCTTTTTACAACTTTTTCATGGGGACGGTTCTTTTTCAAGGGGACGGTTCTTTTGCCTGCATTTGTTGCCGCCATTCAACGGTGCTTTTGTTTATTCCCAGTAGGGCCGCGGGAGTTTGCTGAGATAGGTTTGTTTTGTTTCGCAGGCAATTAATAACTGCACTTCTTAACTGATTCTCATCCTTGATTTGTCCAATCTCCTTGAAGATCGCATTATAACGCGATAAATTCCGGCATTACTCATTTCATTAATAATCACCCTTATGTATTGATGATACTAAAAAATGACCCTGCAGGCAAAAGAACCGTCCCCATGCCTTACATGCCTTAGGTCTAATCCGCAAATTGGGTTGATTCCATTGCTTTTTGGGAACGTTGTACATATTCCGCATATCGGGACTTTTTATCCCTGATGCTGGTGGTCAAGGGAGGCAAAATACCAAAATTGGCATTGATAGGTTGGAATTCTTTAATGCTATCATCAGTTATAAAATGAATCAGG
>JAQVWS010000140.1 GCA_028709585.1 Syntrophomonas sp.
AATAGTTTATTATGTGAATATGAAAATGGGAAATAATATATTTCAATACATCCCTCCTTATTAGTATTCTGTAATAATTCTTTTCCCAATATAAAACACCTCATTTCGAAAAAATATTAACTTTCTTATATCCAAATAACTCGGGTCATTCATTTACAAAATATTTATGAGAAATTATTCACATACTTTGATAAAAAAATTTTATTTATCACTAGTATAAATTTTTAGTTAGAGAATTATTTCACAATATCAGTATACTGATAAAAATTAATAAATGTCACCTAGTAAATATTCCCACCTGGAAAAATACTTAATACTGATATAATTGATTAAAATATGTATAATACTTGTGAAAGGATTGGAATCATGAACGAATTTTCCGACAGATTTAAAAAAGCTGTTAAAGCTAATTTTAACCAAAGCAAGGATCATTATTTAGAACTGGAAGAAAAATATGCTTTCTTTTTGAATCTTACTGATCGGTTGTTAAGTGAGATTGTAACTCCTGCTTCCTGGCTAAGGAGAGATATTAAGATACTTGATGTGGGCTGTGGAACTGGAAGCTCCATAGAGAGAATATTAAAGGCTTTTCCGGGTGCTAAAATTGAAGGATTGGATTTATCCGAAAAAATGCTGGATGCCGCTCGAAATTCTTTCCCGGATATTAATTATGTGTGTGGTGACGGTGAAAAGCTATCTGATTATTATAATGATAAGTTTGATCTGATTGTTTATCCGGCATCTCTTTTCATTATGCCTGACCAGGAACAGTCACTAACTGAAGCCCATAAAATACTGCACTCGGAAGGCATAGTTGCTGCCAGTGTATTATTAGGATTAAGAGAGGATAATAACGTTCCTCTTGAAAACCTGCCTTCATTTAAGGGTATTATCAAAAATGATGAGCTTCCAAATTTATTTAACAAGCTGTTCAAACGGGTTACCGTCAGCAAGCTGGAAATACCTTTGGATAGAGAGTTAGCTTCTGCCGTATATCAAATAGAAGCTCTATCTGCAGGTGCCTTTCCCGGCAAACCCTATGAAGAACGATTGGAAGCCTTAGATAAGCTGTTGGATGAGGTTGAAGAAAAAGGATTGCGGTTGGTACAAGGATGGCTTCTTATTGTTGGCTTTATGCAATAACAGGCGCGTCATACCTGATTGCGTGGCGGATAACTCCTAACCTAACCGAGTGTAAATCCATGCCGGTAATTTTCAAGTAATCCACCTATTGATTATTGAATAGTAACACAAATTTTTCCGGCCTACCGCCGGTTTTATTATTTTCCATGTTCGGCATGAAATAATGCCACAATTTCATTAACACAATGCTCGATATCTTTATTGGAGCAATCAACTGTTTTATCACTGAATTTCATATATAAGGGTACTCTTTCGTCGTAAACGTCTTTCAAGGTCTTGCCTTTCTTTATAACAATACCTCTGGTTTTTATATTAATTAACCTTTTTTCTATCTCTGCAAAGGGAACATGCAAATAAAAAACCTTTCCGCCCTTCTTAAGGACATGCATGGCTTTTTCTGAATAAATGACACTTCCGCCAGTGGCGATAATGCAGTTTTGAGGCTTCAAACCGGATATAATTCTTTCCTCAATCTTCAAAAACCTATCAATACCCTCATTATCAATTATTTTCTGCAACAACCTGCCTTCATGTTGCTGGATAACAATGTCGGTATCAATATAATCCATCCCCAATGCTTTGGCGAGCAATACCCCCAAAGTGCTTTTACCGGCTCCGGACATTCCAATAAGAACTATATTCATATTCTTCCTCATTTTTCTTTTTGTATCTTTTCTATATTTCAATAAATATTCCTTTATGTTTTTATTGTTTGTTGAATTTAATTTTTTTTATAAGTAATATAAGTGTTTTCCTGTTAATGGGCTCAGAGGGAAAACATTGCACATTTCATTTAAAATCTGTATGCTGGTCAGTCCCACATTCATAACCGTATCATGGCCGCCATAATATACAGCTACCGTATCACCATTACATGTTAATGCACCGCAGCAGAATACTACATTAGGCACGTGGATATAATCATTATCTTGTACTATACAATCACTTTTGCCGGGCATTAATAATGGTTTGCCGCTAATCCGAATTTTATCTGGATTGGCGGGGTCTTCGAGGTCATGGAAGGCTACACCCAGGCTGTAGGGATTGCCCGCCATGGTTGAACGCACTCCATGAAAAATATTCAGCCATCCATATGGAGTTTTAATTGGCGGGGCGCCTGGCCCGATCTTTGCTTGGAATGCACTGGGGCCGTTACCGCTTCTCATAATTACATCACCGGTTTCCCATGGTCCGGTAGGACGTGGCGATACCCCGGTGCAGATTTCTGCAAATGACCCGCCTGTGTGACCGGAACCCTTTACTTCCCTTCCTTTGTCGTTAGGACGCAGCAAGGCTATCCAGTTTTTGTTTCTATCAGGTTCTGGAAATATGACCACATTGCGCATATCCTGTCCGGAAACTGGGCCGTAGCGAACAAGGGTTTTAAAATCATTTGTTATGGCCATCATAACCTTGACTTTATCAGGAACCAGTTCGTGGTATGCACTATAAGTCAAAACATACATGTGGCTCCCAACAGGATTTACTCTAATATCTTCCACTCCGCCGGCTTCAGCTTCAATAACTGAATCAATATCAATACCTTCAGCGTACGCATCATTCTTCGTTGCTGGCAGTAAAAATGGTCTGGGGTCTACCTGCCAACTACTTAGGCCATTTTCGCTTACGGCTTTGCCTATTATGCTGCGGCCGTCAGCAATGTGGGAACGAAAAAGCATAATTGTATGATTCGTGCCATCATCAGTTTCCACTTTTGCCATTCCTGCATTATGAACCGTGTAGGTATATAAACGGTCATCATAATCCCAGATTTTATTAACGTCATGGCAGGTTAAAACCGGATTGCCAGGATAGCGTAAAAACGGTTCATTAATCGTTACTGTTCCCTCAAATTCATTTAACACAACATGTGACTGGGTGGATCCCATTGCCATTCTCCTTTGTATTTCACTTATATATAAGAATATATTATGCAAACCCACCCGCTGAAATTCAATATTATATCCCAGTCGTTTATCAGATCTTTGCCAAGCATGATTTTATTATCTTGGGATTAGGAATTCCCTTTTTTGCACTACGCTTTTAATTCCGTTGCATATAATGTATTATATATATTAATATGAAGCGGAGTTGATATTATAAAAACCTTTTTTAATAGTACCGTTTGGAATACATTCATTCTGTTTATCATAGGTGTTATAGCTTTTTTCACTCAAGAATTAGTTACTTTTTTTATGTTAGGATTTGTCCTAATAATGTTATCTAATATTTACGATAAACTTAATGATATTTCTAAGAAATTGGATAAAAATTGAGTCTATTCTTGCTGCGCAGTTTTAACAGACTATTCATATAAGAATCACATTTAAAGTTGCTGTATGAGTTAATTTTTCGATTTCCGGCTGTTCTTGCCGCCGCGCCGCACATAATCCTCCTGGATCTCAGCGCCCCAGTCCTCAGAAATAGTACCACTTTCTCTGAAAGATACTATCGCTTTGGCTGTGACATCATAATTAAGCCTTGTCCCGTCGCTGTCAGAATGATAATTCTGCGCACGGTCAGGCGTGATACACTTCATTCATTTCACAATACTGTTTTATCAGCATCCTCCCAATAATGGCTGGTCGTAATGAAACAGGACCTTATTGATCTCGAAGATATCATAAATTCCATTGGTAATGAAGTATTCAATAATCACATCGAATTTCCGGCTATGGGATAGAGCGAATCCAGCCCGTTCCAGCAGGTCCTCTGTTTCATCAAGATCCAGCTCCAGAGCCACAGCCAGTGCAACAGCTGTTTTCTTGCTTGGCATATAGGCCTTGTTGCTGCGTATTTTTGAGAAAAGCTTGCGGTCAATGTTAGCACGCTTATACACTTCTACATCCGTTTTTCCTTTTGCGTCAATCATTCGCAGCAGTGTTTCAGAAAATGGTTCATCAAGATGACCGATAAGGGCATCGAGACCGGCTGAACTGCTGTAAAGTTCGAATGATTGGGTAACTTCTTCGAGCTGCAGCCTTTCTACATCGAGCAACTGCCTGCGGCGGTTTTTGTCTGCATGTTTGTCCACATAATACTCATCAATATACATACTGATTTCGCCGAGCAGCTTTTCTGAGACCCTAACCGCCGCTTTGTCAAATACCACCAGGTAGACATTCATGTCACTATTTAGCAAAAAGCTGACGATAGATGTAGCTGCAATTGCCAGGGCTTCGGCTTTGGGATAACCGTATATACCGCTAGAAATCAGAGGAAATGCAATGGACTCACACTCTTTTTTCTGTGCAAGCATCAGCGATTTTATGTAGCAGGAACGAAGCAGTTCTGCTTCACCACGTTTCCCGTCCTTATAAACCGGCCCGGCAGTATGTATAATATATTTCGCAGGTAGCTCAAAGCCACCTGTTATTACCGCTTCCCCTGTCTTTATCGGCCCGATAATATTACAGGCAGCCTGCAGTTTATCTGCGCCGGCGGCCTTGAAAATGGCGCCACAAACACCGCCGCCCATTTTGAGCGCAGTGTTCGCGGCATTGACAATAGCGTCAACCCTCATTTGGGTTATATCGTTCCTGATTATTTCAAACGGCATAATGACCCTCTTTTCGTGAACCTAATTATCCTTCTTGTTATCTTGATGATAGTCCCTCATTAAATGTCTGTTTCTGCAATCGGTTATATCTTTCCTCCTAGGGGAGGTATCGGAATAGAAGAACTGGTATCCTGATGGTTATTCTTTCTTTTCTCTAAAGCTTTAGCAATCACCGATTGCACAGCAGGTCTACATCAGGTTCCAGCAGGGTTTTTAGTTAAGCATTCCCTACCAGTATTGGCTCCAGTATGTTTTTGAATATCTTCAATATCTGTGCAACACTTGCGGATTGCAATGTGTTCAAATATATCCGCTCCAGTAACGTCCGTGCAATAACATACCGGCACAGAAGATTCTTCTTCTTTAAACCATACTTTGACTTTCACATCGTCTTTATAGAAGATCTGCTGACCAAAATATATAACATTACATTTATTGGCAAGACACAAAAAGTACCCCTCCAATGTTATAGGAAGCCGGTCAGCTTTTATTATATTTTCTAAGGTTTCAATTCTTACCTTTTTACCCTGTTCACCACAAATGGGGCATCGTTGTGCTTGTTGATCCAGCGGGTTAGTTCCGCATACATCAGATATCAAATTCAATGCCATCACTCCTATTGATTTGACTTGCAGTTTACTTCATTAAAACATATTTAACTCACTTAGCAAATACATCAATCTCATCAAACTTCGCATCTGAAAGCCCGAGCTAGGATCAATATTACGAGAAAGGTTATTGTTGTTAAACGCGGGTTTTAAAACCCAGAAAAGCCAAAAGCCCTTGAAGGGTTTAATTTCCAAGGGCTGGTGTTTATGCTGTTCTACAGT
>JAQVWS010000141.1 GCA_028709585.1 Syntrophomonas sp.
TGAAAGTATGAAGGGATCTCCTCCGGACAATAGTACATCGCGTATTTCCGGGTGAGACTTAATATATTGAATACTCATTGCAATATTCTTATCAGTAATACCACTGTTGTCATCACCTACTTTGCGTTTGCGGGTACAATGCCGGCAGTACATAGAACATTCATTTGTTATCATTAAGAGTACCCGGTCAGGGTAGCGGTGAGTCAAACCTGGTACAGGTGAGTCGGAGTCTTCATGTAAAGGATCGTCCATATCGCAGGCGCATGATATCAGTTCCTGCATGTTTGGTACACACTGCATGCGAATGGGACACATGAGGTCTTTTTTGTTGATTAACGATGCATAATAAGGCGTAATGGACATTGGAAAAACAACATCGGCATTTTCTATATCTCGTTTCTGCTTATCAGTTAAATTAATATATTCGGCCAGCGACTCAATAGACTGAATTCGGTTTTTCATTTGCCATCGCCAATCTGACCAATTTTCTTTGGAATGATGTGCTGTAATTTCGAAGTTCAAAATGTTTATACCTCCTTTTTTTTCTATCAGAGAATTGTTTTAAGGAAGAATAAACGGGTAGTATGAAAAAACAAAATTGACCGGACAAATCCGGCCAACAGAATAAACAGCCCAATTCTTCCCTTGTAAGCCTACGAGGTTAGCTGACGGGTTCGGACTAAGGGTAGCCCTACGATTTGAGACTTCTAACACCTCAAACTGATTAACCCCAATAATTGGTTCCCCCGCTCTTCTATTCAGAAGACTCGGCATATTATAGAATGGTGTTTTATACCAATATTGTAATGTAATTATAACTATAAGTTTTATTTATGTCAAACCGCGCATCTGGTATTATATGGGAGTATGTTGGAGTATCTTTGAATAATAGTATTTTAATGATACTATGAGCTTAAATAAGCTGTAATAGGCCGATTTCCGCTCTAGTATCGATAATTTTATAATTGATTATAAATAAAAAAACACAAAAAATCTTATAACTATTGGTTGCTAAGCATCTCAATATAGGTCGATAGTTAAGCAAGACAAAGGAGCCTCTTCGCCAATAATTTAGAATTACTGGCTGCGAGGTTCCTATCCTAATATCATAAGCAGGTTTAACTTATAAATATAAACTTGAATGGTATAAAAATATGAAAGAGCAGAGCAGAGGACTATTTAAGGAAATATAGCTCCTGCATGTTGAACAGGCAATACGCATATGTGCCGAATAACACCAACATCCCAATCACGCACACGTTCCATACCAATGAAAAGCGAGGGCTTCTAACCATATGACACATAATAAGTAAGCCAGGTATACACATAATATAGGAAAGCGTTAATATTTCCCGGGATGGTTTGAAGTACATCAATTCACCAATTATTATTATTGTCAAAAAACCTAAATAAAGTTTAGCGCTATCAATCATATCGTCCAATCATACCAACTCCTATCATTCTTCTTAGCAAATGGCTAAAAATGCCATATTATGCCGAAAATTATATTTGTCAATAGGTTGTCGGTTTGGGGGCTATTATATACGTAAATTTGGGGGTATTAACCATGATTAATACTGGAAGGAGAGGTAGAAGATGTGCATTATTCATCGAAGCTAGGAACAGGATAATTGGAAGCTTGAAGAATAACCGATAATACTATCCTTGTCACTAGTATCAAATTAGATTTGATTTGAATTATAGATAAATACACCCTTTTTATTTGTCTGGGCTGCCGCATACATACTCTTTGCAACTGTTTCAGCCGAAATCGGCCGGTACTTTCTTAATGGACCCGTGAACATAAAAATGAAACTTCTAGTTAAGACAATGGCTGCTTTTTCTCCCAAACGAAACTCCTTTCTAGCACCGGTTAACAAAGACGGTCGAAAAATATGCAGTGCTGGTAAGCCAATTTCTATCAATTGGTCTTCGAGCAAGCCTTTAATTCTATTATAAAAAACCTTGGAATTTTTATTGGCACCCATAGCAGAAACGACGAGAAAGTTTTGCACCTGTTTATCCATTGCCAATCGAGCAATTTCCAGGGGATAATCAACATCGATCTTTTTATATTCTTTTTTATCTCTGGTTTTATTTGCAGTCGTGCCCAGGCAGCAGAAAATATCGCTAACGGCAAAAATATCAGAGTGACGTGACAAAACTGAAAAATCCGCAACGACTTGAAGTAGTTTCGGGTGTGACAACCCCAAATCTTTTCTGACTATTATAGCGACCTGTTCATATTCATCGGCTTCCAACAGATATTTCAATAACTCTCCGCCTACTAAACCGCTGGCGCCAAACAACAACGCTCTTTTTTTCATCATGTTTTCACTCCTATAATTCTGCTTTGCCATATAAATTGACATTCTCTATGGTAATGAATAATCCTTTGCAGCAATTGCATTTTTAGCATTCTCGCATAGTAAAACTTTTATATCCCTGATAAAGCAATGCCTTGAATATGTTGTGGTTTATGTTACATAGGCGTTGAGTATATAATTTATAATTAGAGGTGGCGGTTGATGATAATCCAGGAAATCATTAATGCTGCTTGAAAATAAGGACATAAACTACATTTAGATTTAGAATAGACCATAACGGGCTATGTTAAATACTGAAAGGCTTAGTTGATCATTATGAACGATGACCTAATAGATGATATTCTAGAAGAGGAAGAATTAGCTGAAGATAATATCAAGAATCAAAGTAATTGGGGCTGCTTAATTAAAACCGTAGCTCTTTTGACTCTGTTTGCTTTTATAGCTTTTTCTATGCCGAACTTTTCCTACCTCTTTTCCGATAGACTAAGCTTTTTAGATCAAAATAAGAGCTTCCTGGAGGATGCCATCGTTCAAAAATCCAAACCAGCAGTAGTAAATATTGAGGTTACTAACGTACACGGGCCACTTAATACTGCAGTACGCCGCGGTACCGGTTTTAATATATCCTCGACCGGCACAATTGTTACCAATCACCATGTTGTTGCCAATGCTGATACAATAACCATTACATTTGGCGATGGGAGCAAATATTACTCGAACAAATATGAGGAGATTCCGGGAGTAGATGTTGCTGTTATTAAGCTTACTGCTAATAACCTGCCTACTATAACACCTGATTTTAAACCCTATGCACAACCCGGTGATACTGTAACCATAATCGGCAATCCTTTAGGTTTTGAAAAGATATCACAGAGAGGTGAAATAGGGGAGTACCATAAAATTGGGGATAACCAGTCCCTGGTGTTTGATATTAAGCTCCCGGTTAACCCAGGAAGCAGCGGCAGTCCGGTAATAAACGAACAGGGCCAGGTCATTGGGATAGTCTTTGCCAGCACCACAATTGATGTTAATGGTAAATCAGAGCCCCGTGCCCTGGCATTTCCTATTCAGGTCTTACCGTCCCAGTAATAAATACATGGATAAGTTTATACCTAACTGGCGAATGACAAAAAGGAGCTCGCTATAGTAAGCAGGGAGATAGATACCATGATTAGACTTCCGATAAGGCAGTTTGTTGAATTAATATTGCGTTGTGGAGATATAGACAGCAGATATGTTTCAAAGGACCGGATGGTTGAAGGGGCCAAAGCCCATCGTACCTTACAGAAGAACAACCATGAACTATATGAGGATTATCGAAGCGAAGTCTTGCTGTCTGAAGGGTATAATTACAATGGTATAGATTATATTCTTGAAGGGCGTGCTGACGGTATTATCAATCACAACGGCAGCTATACCATTGATGAGATAAAAACGACTGTGCTGCCTATGTCTCTAATTAAAGAAGACTTTAATATTGCTCATTGGGCTCAAGCAAAATGTTATGCCTATATTTTTGCTATCCAGAACGGTTTGCATGAAATATCGGTTCAACTTACATATTTTAACCTGGAAACCAATGAATCGAAAAAATTTAACAAAACCCTTATGATTGATGAACTTAAACAATTCATAAGCTTGCTTATTGAAAAGTACTCAATATGGGCCAGCTTCTCTTCCGAATGGGAAAAAATGCGCGACCAATCCATTAAGACGCTTCAGTTTCCTTTTCCAGCTTATCGCAAAGGGCAGCGAGATCTGGCTGTATCCGCCTATAGAACCATTGTCAGCGGGAAGAAACTCTTTGCCCAGGCACCCACCGGCACTGGAAAAACTATATCCGTGCTATTTCCAGCTATCAAAGCCATCGGGGAGGGGAAAACCTCTAAAATATTCTACCTTACTGCAAAGACAATTACGCGCCAGGTGGCTGAAGAAGCCTTTGAGAAAATGCGCCAGATCGGTCTTAAAATGAAAACACTGACACTTACCGCAAAAGAGAAAATATGCTTTTGTGAAAAGCCCGTATGTCAGCCTGAGTATTGTAAATATGCCCAAGGGCATTACGATCGTGTTAATAACGCTATTTTAGAAGCGGTAGCAGAGTGTGATGATCTTTCAAGAAATGTGATTGAATATTATGCCCAAAAACATACGGTTTGCCCCTTTGAACTGTCTCTCGATATTTCTCTTTTAGCCGATTGCATTATTTGCGACTACAACTATGTTTTTGATCCTCGAGCACACCTAAGGCGCTTTTTTGCGGATAGAAAAGGCGATTATGTTTTCCTGATCGACGAAGCACACAATCTTGTCGACAGGTCCAGAGAAATGTTTTCAGCACAGCTTAATAAAACAGCTTTTTGTAAAATCAAAAAAACATATAAAGGTAGAAATAAGGCCCTGGACAAAATCCTGAACAGCATCAACAAAAGTATGATTGAAATGCGCAAACAGTGCGGTGAGCAGGGATATTTTATTGCGGTTGAAAAACATAAGGATTTCATAAAACTTATCAATAAATATATCTCCGTATGCGACTTGATGCTTAAGGAAAATAGAGATTTGAGCGAGGACAACAGTTTTCTTCAGCTCTATTTTGAAGCATTGGGTTTTATGACAATAGCTGATTTCTATGATGAAAGATACGTAACCTTTGTTGAATCGCAGCGGGACGAGGTGACGTTGAAATTGTTATGCCTGGACCCGTCGTTTCTTCTGGGAGAGGCTTTAAAGCGCGGAGGTTCAGCAATTATGTTTTCGGCCACACTGTCTCCGCTGGTGTATTTTTGCGAGATACTGGGCGGGGGAGAAGAGGACAAGCTGCTATCTATGGATTCTCCCTTTGACAACAGCCGTCTTTGCGTTATGACTGCAAATAATGTTTCTACAAAGTATAAAGATCGGGAGCAAAGCAGACCAGAGATAACTCAGCTCATCGGTTCTTTTGTTTCGCGCAAAACCGGAAATTACATTATATATTTTCCATCCTACAAATATATGAACGATGTTTTTGCAGACTTTACAATGGCATTTCCGGAAATAAATGCAGTAGAACAGGGAACCGCTATGTCAGAAGAACAACGGGAAGATTTTTTGTCATGTTTTAGTGAAAATCCGGAAAAAACCTATGTCTCGTTTTGCGTACTGGGCGGAATATTTTCTGAAGGCATAGACC
>JAQVWS010000142.1 GCA_028709585.1 Syntrophomonas sp.
GACCCCGTTTACCAATATCACCATGGATTTGAAAGTACCGAACTTTATGAAAAATGAACCGGTTATCATCGGCGGTAAATATATGGATGCCACCTACGGCGAATTCCAGGCAGAGATGGATATTCTAAATCAGGCTTTTGCCGAAGTAATGATGCAGGGTGATGTTGAAGAGCGTGTATTTACATTTCCTATTCCCACCTATAACATTACTGAAGATTTTGATTGGGAAAATCCCGCTTATGATAAGATTTGGGAGATGACTGCCAAGTACGGTATACCCAACTTTTCCAATTTTATAGGTTCAGACATGAGCCCCGAAGATGCACGCAGTATGTGCTGCCGGCTGCGTCTTGACAATCGCGAGCTGCGCAAAAGAGGAGGCGGGCTTTTTGGTGCCAACCCTTTGACTGGTTCTATAGGGGTAGTTACCATTAACATGAGCCGCTTAGGCTATCTCTCCCAGAGCCGGGAAGAGTACTTTAAGCGTCTGGCAGATCTTATGGATATGGCCAAGGAAAGCCTGGAAATTAAGCGCAAAATGTTGGAGAACCTTACCGAATACGGGCTATATCCCTACTCTCAGTTCTACCTCCGCGGAGTCAATGAGGGTTTCGGGCAATATTGGAAGAACCATTTCTCTACTATCGGACTGGTAGGAATGAACGAAGCATGCTTGAATTTCCTGGGGCAGGATATTGGCAGTGAGGCAGGATTAGAGTTTACCCGTGAGGTCATGAACTTCATGCGTGATCGTCTGGGGGTCTATCAGGATGAGACGGGGAATATATTTAATCTGGAAGCAACCCCGGCGGAGGGGGTATCCTATGGGATTGCCCGCAAGGACAAAGAATTATATCCGGCAATAATAACAGCTAATGAGCAAGAAGTGAAAAAAGGAGCGCAACCCTATTACACCAACTCCACTCAACTGCCGGTTAATTATACTGATGACTTATTTACTGCTCTGCAGATACAGGATGGCTTACAGACTTTATATACCGGGGGAACCACCTTCCATGTTTTCTTGGGTGAGGCAGTTCCCTCCATCGCCGGGGTCAAAAAACTGGTGAAAAAAGTATGCGACCAGTTTAGCTTGCCATATTTTACAATTACACCTACTTTCAGTATTTGTCCTAAACACGGGTATTTAAAAGGAGAGAACTATGAATGCCCGGTTTGTGAAGCAGAAGGAATAAAAACATCATGTGAGGTATACTCCCGCGTGGTAGGATACCTGCGACCGGTTGATCAGTGGAACGCCGGCAAACAGGAAGAGTATCGGGAGAGGAAAACTTTTGATTCCGCATTATAAATAATGAAATTATATCTTGTTGACTGTGTATTTTAAGAGTATTATTTAAGAGAAAAAAAAGGTTCAAGGTCCATCGGTTATATAAACATCATTAACAGGGGATAGTAAAACTGATGAATCAGAGTTCTATTCGAAAGAAGAAAGGTGGCAATAATTAAGTGAAACGGGTTATTATTATGGGTGCTGCAGGGAGAGACTTTCACAATTTTAACACTTATTTCCGGAATAATTCTGATTACAGAGTAGTTGCCTTTACGGCGGCTCAGATCCCAGATATAGAAGGAAGGGTATATCCGCCGGTTCTAGCTGGCAAGGATTACCTGGATGGAATCCCTATTTACGCAGAAGAAGAACTAACTCAGCTTATAAAAGAACATAATATTGATGAGGTAGTGTTTGCATATAGTGATGTTAATCACGAATACTTAATGCATAAAGCCTCACAAGTATTGGCAGCAGGTGCTGATTTCCGGCTGATGGGCCCCCAGACCACCATGGTTAAATCTAAATGTAAAGTGGTGTCGGTGACAGCGGTGCGTACCGGCAGCGGGAAAAGCCAGACTACCAGGTATGTTGCCAAACTGCTGAGTGATGCCGGTAACAGAGTCGTAATAATCAGACATCCCATGCCCTATGGCAACCTGGAGGATCAGATTGCGATGAGATTTGCCAGTTATGAAGACCTGGACAGATTCAATTGCACTATAGAAGAAAGAGAAGAGTTTGAACCGCATATTGATAATGGGATGGTAGTCTATGCCGGGGTTGACTATGAAGTAATATTGCGTCAGGCCGAAGCCGAAGCTGATGTTATAGTTTGGGATGGAGGCAATAATGATATCCCCTTCTACGCCACCGATGTACATATTGTGGTGGTTGATCCTCATCGGGCCGGGCATGAGACCAAATATCATCCGGGCGAAACTAATCTGCGCATGGCGGACATCGCAATTATTAATAAAGTAGATTCAGCTGATCCTGCCCAAGTTCAGGCAGTTAAGGAAGCAATACAGAAAAACAACCCTACCGCTGCAATTATTATGGCAAATTCACCAATTACGGTTGAGCAGCCTGAAATAATCAAAGGCAAGCAGGTGCTGGTTGTTGAAGACGGTCCTACCCTCACTCATGGCGAAATGGCATATGGTGCCGGGGTTATTGCGGCTGAGAAACTGGGGGCCAGTTCCTTAATAGACCCACGTCCTTTTGCGGTGGGCAGTATTAAAAATACGTTTGCCAAATACACACACCTGTCCAGACTTTTGCCCGCCATGGGTTATGGACAAAAACAGGTTGCGGAATTGGAACAGACCATTAACAGCTCTCCCGCTGAAGTAGTAGTCATTGGCACGCCTATTGACTTGCGGCGTATCATGTCTATTGAAAAACCAGCCGTAAGAGTAAGATATGATCTGGAGGAAATCGGCACTCCTCAGCTGGAAAAGCTTATTAATAAATAATTACAGGGTTTTGCTAACGTGTCGCAGGAAAACTGCGGCACGTTTTTTATAACAGCGAATAAAGGGATACGAGAAGAATAAAATTTTGTGAAAGCTGTCGGAACAATACGACAGGGTGATAAAGCGTTATGAAATATGCAGGAATGATTAAACAGAGCCTGGTTGATTACCCGGGGGAAATAGTGGCAGTTCTGTTTACGCGGGGGTGTAATATGCGTTGCCCGTTTTGCCATAATCCCGATCTGCTGATTAAACCAAAGATATTGGTGAAACCGGTAGACATAGAAGAAACTATAGAATTTATGCTGGCTAGAGGGAGTTTTCTCGATGGGGTGGTTATAACCGGGGGAGAGCCCACTTTAAATGAGGAATTGGTTGATGATATAGCCCGCCTGAAATCTATCGGCTGTCTGGTTAAGCTGGATACCAACGGAACCAATCCGGCGATGCTGGAAACATTAATAAGCCATAATATGCTGGACTATGTTGCCATGGATATAAAAGCGCCCCTAGAATACAAAAAATACCTGCAGGCTTGCGGCAAACTCACGTCCGAGAATTTTTTCAATATTCGCAGTTCCATTCATCTATTAAGGAGTGCAGCGGTAAAATTGGAATTTAGAACTACGGTGGTCCCCGCCTTGCACTCGGCCGAGGATATTGTAAATATTGCTCGTTATATTGAGGGAAGTGATAAATATACCCTGCAGCAGTTCAACCCGAGGGTTACCCTGGAGCCCGGCTATGCACAGGTGGTTCCCTACAACCAGGCAGAGATGCAGGCATTAGCCGAACAATGCGCAGCTCATTTAAAAGAAGTACGGGTGGTTAATATATAACCTCCCATCTTCTTCGCATATGGCCCAAGCAAAGCTTTAGGGGGCATTCCGGTTCATCACAGGAATGCCCCCTTTTATAAGAGCTATTTGTTTATGCTGGAAGGCTATTGAGCAGGGTTTTTACTTCCCATCTTATAATCGGTTTTTGATGCGGGAAAATGAGCTTTTATAAAATCCGGGGCATCAGCTTCCGAAAAACCTCCTGATAATAAGTTGCCATTTTTAAGTACGAAAAACACCTTATATGTCTCCTGGTCAGAATAGGTAAAATTGCGCAAACATATTTCCAGCCGGTCCGGTTCAGTAATCTTAAGAACGCCAGGCAGGTTCTCCAGTTCTTGGATAATTAACTGCCGGGTTGGCTTAGCCATCATTGCTCTCTCGTCGTCACTCGTGAGATCAGGATTTATGTCCACAATGGCATAATCGATATCTGCATCGGGCATTATGCGGGCCTGATTATACAAGCCATTCTTTTTTAACCACTGTTCGAAGTTGATAGAGGATTTATTCCAGTTCATGTGCATGCTGTATTTCGTATCTATTAACAATTCGATATTGGCCCATTCAGGTTGGCGGCTGTTCATTTCCTCATAAGTCTGATTAAGGGTATCTCTCTGCAAGGCGTCAATAGCCTCATTTATCTTTTCTTGATCCGAAATCCTTACATTCTTAGTAGTGGCAGGTACATTAATATTAATCATCTTTATTATAGCCGGGTCTATTCTCAGCACTACATAATTAATCACTTTGTACTCATGGGATTCATGAATGGTTTTCAAAAAATCTGCATAGGCAGGTACTGGAATAGTATACTCACGGTATATTTGCTGGCCGTTTTTTAGATTATAGGCCAGGCAGATTTTCAACCTCTGCAATCGGCGGTTGTCCCCGCTATTGTTGCCTGGGGACAAAGATTTCCCATCGATTATCTTGCGGTGCAGGGCATGGATATTGGCTATATTCTGGGCTTCAATATAAACTGGCGTGGGCCTTTGCGGATAAAAAGCTCCGCTTTCGGAATCTATGACCCGGAGCTGCGGGTCATCCCGAAAAAGTGGATAAAAAGAAGAATCCATATAGACGCTTTCCACTTCATCCAAAACAGGCAGCCTTTTTTCATAACCAATGCCGTCATAATTAAGTCCAGCTATTAAAATTATGCTGACCAGTGTATATGCTCCTAAACCTTTGAAAATTCGAGGCTTAAAAACACGCAGTGATTTATTTAAGAGTATTTCGCACAGGAAATAAGCCAGGACAGCGCCTAAAAGATAGCCGAAATACGTCCAGCCGATGCTTTCATTTTGCGCTCCGTAAAAATAGGTGCCGAACAGTAACATGGTGCATAAAGTGGCTGCATATTTGAAAACCGGACTAAGTATGTCAAAGGCTATGGCATTGCCTGCTGTTTCCAATTTACGACGCTTATAAAGATATCTGCCTGCTCCATACAATCCGATGCTTACCAATATATAAGCAGTTATTTCACCGGCCTGCAATGTGTAAGAGGACATATCAATAAGTCTGATCAAAGGAGAAAAACTAATGTTATGTGAATAGTAGCTATATGCAAATCCGTAGGTATGTATATTCATATTATGCAGCAACAGATGCAAAAGACCGGTGGGCAGTATGAGCAGAATGTAGCTCAATGCTCCCTGTACTAAAGACATACCGGTAAACATGCCGGTAGCCACACTGGTCATAAAGAAGAGCAGGTTAAAAAGCAGGCTGATTCCCAGCCAGGTAAGTATGTTAAGAATACTTACGCTGTCTATTCCTAAGCTGGCAATAATTATCCAGGATACCAGCGCTGTAATAATGAGTGGTAAAAACAGAAAAATGATACCGGCGATGACATGTGTATTGTATAGGACTTCACGCTTTAC
>JAQVWS010000143.1 GCA_028709585.1 Syntrophomonas sp.
CGCTGGATAACTATAGACCGACCTGTCCGGAACAGGAGCGGGCTCTGCAAAAATGCCGGGCTTTTGCCAGGAATGGCTTGGATAATATCGCCCGGGGGCACGGCTTGTTTTTTCAGGGACCGGTGGGTACCGGCAAAAGTTACCTGAGTGTAGCGACCCTCCGGGCTATAATCAAAAATAATATTGAGCGATTTGGCAGACCTGGCAGCGAAAATAGTTTTGTGGGCGAACCGGTTTATGATGGTTATTATTGTACGATGGTTTCCGTGGTGGATCTGCTGGGAATGTTACGGGAATCATACCGCGCGGACCAGCTCCGGGTTCCTGCCAATCGCCTACTGCACCGCTGCCGGACAGATGCGGTAGTCATACTTGATGATATCGGCGCTGAAAAGCCATCTTACTGGGTGGAAGAACAGCTCTATGCCTTAATCGACGTGCGCTACCGTATGCTACGCAGTACCATTTTTAGTACCAACCGCAGCATGAAGCAGCTGGAGAATCAGATCGGCGCCCGCTCTGTATCCCGTATTATGGAAATGTGCCAAGGGATCAAGGGCGGGGGAGAGGACTGGAGGAAACGGGGGATTGGATAATTGCCGTTAGCTTCCGTATTATGTTAATATTGAGCATTATACCCGACAGACACCCATATAATTTCATAGAGCCTAAAACCTTATAATTGCTATTCTACTGTGCTTTGCATACGCCATGACTTAACAGCTTTTGCTAGCACATTATCTTTTGGACAATTTTTCCATTCATCCCAGAAGTCAATCGTACCACTATTGGGTTTGTTATTTGGTTCAGCGATTCTTATTCTACTCGGAAGCAAACTAGAGTCACCAACAACAAGCGCTTCGCCGGTATCTAATACCGGCAATAATTCTGTAAACCCTCCCAAATTATCGGGCAACAATCGTTTGATTACATTTTGGTCCTCTGCATTGGATAATCTTAAAGCTACAAAATTGTTACACTGGCTTAAGATTGTCTTGTTTACTTCAGAAGGCCGCTGACTAATGACCACTAACCCAACTCCATATTTCCTACCTTCTTTAGCTATTCTTTCAAAGTATCTTTGCGAAGAACCTGTTAAACCTGACGGATTACCATCATTTGGAATATACAAATGGGCTTCATCACACAATAATGCCACAGGATGTCTATCCTTTTTCTCTGTCCATTGTTGAACGGAAAACACTAAACTAGCTATTCTCCCAACGACCAACGGCAGTATATCTGAAGGGACTTCCGAAAAATCAATAATTTTGACTCCACCTTTTTTATCATCCTGATTATCACGCCCTGATAATAATAAATTAACTAACTTATTTAACCATTCCATATCATTTACTTCAGTTGGCGGATTCATTATAAAAGCCAGTCGCTTATCTGATATCTTATTTTCAAGCCTTGCGATAAATCTACTTAATTTTCCATGAAAATCCCCTTGCTTTTCAGTACCAGCTCTAGCCCCTGGTACCATCTCAGAGTCAAGTCTCTTAACTTCTGTTAAAACAGCATCAAGACTATATGGTACAGGACTATCGATGGTGAAGTTGGTTAGAATATCTGTTTCACCTTTTGCTTCAAGAAAACTCTTCTTAGCATCTATGACTGTTCTTGATAAAACCATTGATTGATTTGGAGCATTTTGATCACTCCTGTCAACTAACATAGACATCATGTCTTCATAACTAAGCAACCAATATGGGAAAAAAAGTATCCCATTTTCAATAGTGGCGGCGGTGCCCAAATCATTGGGGCCAGCAATTTTAAAATGTTTTATTCCGTCTCCTGATAATGGTGTGTATTCGCCGTGAAGGTCAAATAAAATGGCATTAGAGTTCGGCAATTCCGAAATCTGTTCCAAAAGTCTTGCTGTGGTCCATGATTTACCTGACCCAGTACTTCCAACAATTACAGCATGCTTTTGAAAGAATTTGTTAGCATCTAAATAGGCAGTTGCCTCTTCATCCAACGTGTAATTACCTAAACTTAATGATTGAACCTCAGTTCCTGACTGGAATGATATGGCTCTCATAAAAGTTGTCAATCGTTCTCCTTCAATAGGGAAGCAGCATGCATCAATTTCGGGAACGGTTTCAAGAGTACGTCTAAATACATTTTCATTTACCAATAATCGATCGAAGAAAGTGCCGATTAATGTTATTTTTACAGAATTATTCTCCGTCATTAAAGCTGGGGTCTCATTATTTTCAATTTCATCAACAATGTCAATTGATTTTCTAATTATTTTATTAATCATTCCTATTAAGTGTTGGCCTGCTCTACTACTTCTTAGGGCAACTAGACGATTTACTTGCATTTTACGCAATACGTCAACATTATTTACGATTAATATCACACTTGCCGTGTCAACAGCAACTACCTTTCCTAGAATTTCCTCGTCAGTGTAATTGAACAATGCCATTCTAACGCCTCCTAAATAGCTAGATTTAATATATTATTAAGATCCCAAATTCTCGAAGTTATAACGATTTCCTCACCTGTTGAACATATAATTTTCGATCCAGTATTATGTTCTTCTATGCCTAGGATATTAGATTGTGTGTTTGACGTTATAAAAGTTTTAGCTTTATCTGATAAATTTTTTGTAATAATTAAAATGGGTGTTTTTCCTTCTCTCATCTTTGCAACTAATTTTGGCTGTATATGATTATCATTAAATCCATAACCAATACACAATATGGATTTTGAATGCTGAAATATTTCATCCGTTCTTGAGATAATGCTTCTAAATGGCTCATCGTGAGTGTGTTTATATTTATTCAACCCCGGTGTAACCATCAATGGATTCAAATCCAACATTACATTACAGGTATCTGGGATTGATATGGCACTTAAGTCATCTAAAATAAACCAATCCAACGATCCGTGAACTTTTAATACTTCAATTATTGATCCATTAGATAATTGAGTTGGAGAAAATCCCTTAAATATTTTTTTGTATTGACCTTCAAATCCAGAATAATGTTTGAGATAAGCTTGATCTATTGCATATTCAGCTATTCGATCATAATTTGTTGTAATAACCCTAATATGAGGGTTGGCTGTTCTATTGAGATGCTGAAACAATCTGCTTAATGGCATATTTAATTCATTTTTTATGATCGAGTTAAGTACTTCTGCATCTTTTTGAATTATCAATTCTCTAGTTTTTTTAACAATTTCTTTCTCAAGCATTTCAGATATTGTAACCTTAAGCAATGCCGATTCAAGGTCTAGACCACTCTCGATTTCAACCTTAAACCCATTCCATTTATCAACATCTTCGGCAGCGGGGGCAATGTGTGTTATTAAATATTGAGCTAGTTCAGGCATCCCGGCAATTCCATATGCAGCAGATGCACCACTTCCTAAAACAGTTACTGGTACCAAGGAAATGCACTTTTGTATCAGTTTAATAATATGCTCTGGTACTTTATCGGTCATATATTTCGCCTACTTTCACAAATTTAAGCCTTTTCTCGATGAAAAAGCGTTACTTAGTGATTGTGCGTATTTCTTTCCCTTACTTGTTTCGACTATTGTTTTTGCGTTCCTGCATGTTATTGGTAAATATTTGAACATTCTTTACATATGGGCTATGTTTATGCTAATTACCAGATAGTAATCTTGTTAGGGAATTATTGGCCCTCCCGAGGCAAGCCCCTCCGCACTGGGCTTCGCCCGCGCTCCGGGACTTTGCCCCTATCCCGCTCCGTGCCATGTCTTCCACTGCATTGCGCTCCGGAGTTCCGCTTTGTTCCGGACTACGTCCTCCACTATGCTATATCCTGCGCTTCATTCCGTTCCAGACATAGCCCTTCCGCTCAGTGGCCGCCCGCTGGTACCGGCTGCACTGCGTTCCGCTCTCGGTACCAGCTCCCCGGTGATAGTCTTGCTGACTAACCGCTCTTTCTGAGTCTCATGGAGTGATTATGGCCCTCGCCGGGCAGGCATTATTGTCTTGCACCCTTCGGGTACGCCTGATGTTCGCTAACGCTCACCAATAATGTTGCCAGACGATCTTATTACAGTCCTCGCCGGACCAGCATCCCTCCGCTCGATCCTCCTGCGTCGGAACCAGCTCCAGGATAGGAACGGGGACAAGCTCCCTTTGGTCGCCAGTCCCAGGTGGCGCGCGAATAAGGAATCGAGTATCCGGGCTGGGCTCTGCTGCGCTGCGGCTTGGACTGATCCTGTCACAGCGGCTATGTCCAGTTTTTGGCGACGGCGTACTGGGGATGCAATTCTAAGCTGACCGTCATTCTTGATATTTTATCTCCCCTGATCCACCCGTCCGGGCTGAATCGGCTATTCGTTTGGAAGCGCGCACGAGATTACCGGCTCTGGCTCCCAGGGATGATCCGGAACTGAGAGTGTGGAACCGGTGTCTTAATTGTAAAATCATCTATTCCTCAACTGGTAACAGAAGAGCTAGGCCAGATTTAGGCCCTTTAAGATTTATCATTTCTTCCATTGCATGATATGGTAAAAGATTTTGCTGCAAAAAGTTTAATTCATCATGCATTCCTTCCAAGAAGTTGTTGCACTCTGCTACCTGTTTCCTCATCATATTTAGTTCAGGTATTCGGTTACTATGAATTTTTATAAAATCGGGGTTGAAAGGACTGAACTGAGTCATAAATGGTTTTGTTATCGTCATAAATTCCTTTCGATAACTCACCAATTCATCCCGGACAATATTATCTTCGCCCAAATACAAACCGCACTTAGCCTCAGCTAGAATGCAATAAAATAACATAACGGTATAAATATAAAATGAGTCAAAATATTTCCAAACCAGCCCTTTATTTATCAGTTCTTCGATAATCAAATGGAAAATATTTCTTGAACTCGTAAATTGTTTGCGAGCATCACGCAAATCTCCTATTCGATGTTCTTCATTAGTTAATGATAAAGCTCTACTGGCGATATTTATTGCAGACTTCACTTTTGCATACTGTTCCAGGTCTTGACGCTGACCTATGTTTTTAACAGCTATCTTCATTTCCACAATTTCTATTGATATTTCATTTAATTTGTCTTGAACTTTATTGATTTTGTTGGCAATAAACATGAAACCGCTAGCGGTTATGGCAATATTGATTAGGTTTAGGCTTATAATGGTATTAGATGCCTCGGAAATGATTCCAAGTTTATTTGCCATTTGCGAAGCGCTTTCGGACAACTGCTGATCTTCACCTAAATTTACTTCATGCAACCAAGCAACAATTTGTTTACTGGCTGTTTCTCTTATAACTCCAAACCTTCGTTCAAACGAACCATTTTCCAATCCCTCAATAATATAATCTGGGATTTCAAACACGACCTCTAATACGCTCATATGTTCCCCTCCAAACCTGACAATTTGTCCTTCTGCCTAATATAAGCGATTTTAATTACTGCAGGAACGGTTTTTCTATAAGCAGGCCC
>JAQVWS010000144.1 GCA_028709585.1 Syntrophomonas sp.
AACTGATATCGGAATATCTGCTTTTTACGGATGCACAAGCTTAACCGGTATTACTATCCCCGAAGGAGTAACTAATATTAACACATGGGCTTTCCATAATTGCACAGGTTTAACCAGCGTTACCATTCCGGCAAGTGTTGCTTATATCGGTGATTCTTTTGGAAGTTGCACAAGTTTAACTAACATTAATGCAGTTGCTGAAAATGTATATTATTCCAGTCAAGGCGGCGTACTTTTTAATAAGGGAGGAACTACTTTAGTGCAATGTCCCGCAGGCTTAACCAGTATTACCATTCCCGGAGTGGTAACCAGTATTGGCGAAGGGGCTTTTATTGGCTGCGCAGACTTAACCAGCATTACCCTTCCTGAGGGAATAACCAGTGTTGGCGACGAGGCTTTTTGTGGTTGCACAGGCATAACCAGCATTACCATTCCTGAAGGAGTAACTAGTATTGGTTACGAGACTTTTTGGGGTTGCACGGGCTTAACCAGCATTACTATTCCTGCAAAAGTAACTAGTATTGGCGACGAGGCTTTTTCAGGTTGTACGGGCTTAACCAGCATTACTATTCCTGAAGGAGTAACTAGTATCGGCAATCAGGCTTTTACCAAGTGCACAAGCTTAGCCAGTATTACCCTCCCCCAAAGTATAACTAGTATTGGCGAAGGGGCGTTTGGATTATGTGGCATAACCAGCATTACCATTCCTCAAGGGGTAACTAATATTGGCAAAGGGGCTTTTAGTGGCTGCATAAGTTTAACTAATATTACTGTAGCAGCTGAAAATTCAGATTATTCGAGTAAAGACGGCGTACTTTTTAATAAATTAGGGACTATTCTGGTGCAGTGTCCCGGAGGTTTAACCAATGTTGTTATTCCGCAAGAAGTAACCGCTATCGCTGACCTGGCTTTTTCCTATTGTGCTAAAATATCCAGCATTGAAATTCCGCAAGGAATTACCAGTATCGGTGAGTCTGCTTTTGCCTTATGTACAGGATTAACCAGTATCACTATTCCCGAAGGTGTAACCAGTATCGGCAAGTCTACTTTTGTCATGTGTACAAGCTTAACCAGTATCACCATTCCCGAAGGTGTAACCAGTATCGGCGGAATGGCTTTTGGCGGCACAGGCTTAACTGGCATTACCATTCCGCAAACAGTAATTAGTATAGGTGAACAAGCTTTTTATATGTGTGCGAATTTGACCAGTATTACATTTAAATCAGAGAAAACCACGATATTTGATAAGGCCAATACGATTCCTGCGGCAACAGAGATTATAGGATGTGAACCATCTACAGCCAAAGACTATGCCGTAAAATACGGCAGGACGTTCCAGATAATTGATGCCCCATCCAGCGGGGGAGGGTCGCATAGTAGAGATGAAGAAAGCAATTCACCCGCAGCTAGCGGAGTCGATATTCTGATAAATGGAGAAATCTTAAATGAAGGCAAAATCACTATTACCCAGGAAGGAACCAGGACCATAGCTGCTGTAACCTTTGACGATAAAGAACTGGAACAAATGCTAATACAGGCAAGCAATAATGCAGTAATCACCATCCCTATAAATACCGAAGCCGATGCAGTAATCGGTGAACTCAATGGACAAATGATTAAAAATATGGAATATAAACAGGTGACAGCGGTACTCAAAACCCAAAATGCCACCTATACTCTATCTCCCCAGCAGATTAACATTGACGCTGTGGCAGCACAACTTGGAGTTGAACCTAAAGACATTAAAGTGCAGATCCAGATCGCCAAGCCAAACACCGAGATGCTAAAGGTGGTTGAGAACTCTGCTAAAAAAGGTGAATTCATCATTGTTGCACCCGCGGTGGAATTCAGTTTAAAGTGTACCTGCGGCGATAAAGCCGTTGAGCTAAGTAGATTCAATTCCTATGTCCAAAGAACCGTGGCCATTCCGGAGGGAGTGAACCCGAGCCAAATCACCACCGCAGTTGTGATTGAACAGGATGGGACTGTAAGACATGTACCAACCCAGCTTATACAGATTGATAACCAATACTATGCTCAAATTAACAGCCTGACCAACAGCGCCTATTCAGTTATCTCGCACCCCATTGAATTCAAGGATGTTGATAAGCACTGGGCCAAAAAGGAAATCAACAATATGGGATCGAGAATGGTAGTTAGCGGAGTAAGCAAAGAAAACTACGAGCCTGACAGGAACATTACTCGGGCGGAGTTTGCTGCCATTTTAGTAAGGGCTTTGGGATTGGTGACCGGAAACGACCAAAGACTATTCTCCGATGTCCAGCGTAGTGACTGGTTTGGCGGTGCCATACAGACCGCCTCCCAATACCAAATAATTTCAGGTTATGGCAACGGGAAATTCGGCCCAACAGACATAATTACCCGTGAGCAAGCCATGACTATGATAGCAAAAGCCATGAACATCACCGGGCTAAAGGTGGAATTACAGGAGGGAGATGCCGAAAAGATACTGGCCGGGTTTACAGATGCCGACAAAACAGCAGAGTATGCGCGCAGCAGTATGACTGCTTGTGTAAAAACCGGGCTCATTACCGGTAAAGTTGGCAATATGTTGGCTCCGAAGGATAACATCACCAGAGCTGAAGTAGCAGTGGTTGTGCAAAAACTATTGCAGAAATCAAAACTCATCTAGGTAAGGACTTCCGACAGGACGGACGTGACACGGGGACGGGATTGTTGACAACATTTAGGCATTGAAAATAACGCCCCTATTAACACCAGTCAATCTATCGATCTGTCTGATCGATAGATGATATTCCTCTTTGAGTTGTTTCAAATATTCATTTCTCATTGCTCTGTCCAGCTTTTGCAAATCTAAGGCATTTTTAACTTGACACACATTCTTTATTAAATCTATGGCTTCCGGATCCGGCAACAGTCGTTTGTCCTGCATTTCCAGACATTGATCATCGTTTACAGTATTGCAGAATTGAATAAAGCTCTGAACAGCCTTTTCTCTGTCTGCATCAAACATTTTCAGTGCAAAATTGGTATCTATAAGGTCCGATCTATTTATATATTCACTGATACTACTCCACTGATAATCTTTAATGCTTATTACTAACCCGGCTTTTAGAGGATTTTGATGAATATATCTCAGAACAGTCAAAAAGTAGCTGTCATTTTCGATTGTTTCACTTTTGAATCGATCTTGAAACAAGTTGCCTATCCTCTGGTATTTCCAGTTATACCAATAAACATAGCTTCCGCATATCCGGCGCATCACTTGTTCAAGTGTTTCTTCACCCACTTTCAATAGTAGATGAACATGATTTCCCATCAAGCAGTAGGCATAGATTTGATATCCGCTTATTTCTTTATACTGCTTCAGGGTTTGAAGAAATCTAGTATAATCATCCTGATCTTCAAATATGGTCTGCCGATTTATGCCCCGCATCATTATGTGATATATCCCAGTAGTACTTTTCTTTCTTGCTTGTCTTGCCAAATAAATACACCTCTAATCCAAGATTACCCTGAATAAATAAAGTTGTCAACAATCCCGTCCCCTTGTCACTCCCAAGGGGGTAGTGTGCACTTTTCAGTGTGACGAATACTGAAATAACCTTGTTTGAAGCATAATGCTTTAGTTTCTACTACTACTCAATGGTAGTTACTACCATTATTTTGGTTCAAGTTCTGGTTTTTGGAGTTATGCAAGATTCTCTATTAATAATCATGAAAATCCTGCATATTTTGGCCACAATAAAGGATATACGTGCTGTTTGTGGAAGATTATCATGCCCCAGGCAGTGAGACAGGTACTGCCCGTCTATAAGGGCGAGTTTATCTCCATGGTCAAGATGACTTCGGTGGTCGGTTATATCGCCGTTCAGGACTTGACCAAAGCTAGCGACATTATCAGAAGCCGTACTTTTGATGCCTTCTTCCCGCTGGTGATGGTGGCGGTGCTTTACTTCATTATGTCGTGGCTGTTGTCCCTGGCTTTGGATTATATCGGAATGAAAACCGACCCGAAAAGAAATCGTATCACAGGGGGGGTCAGCGTATGATTAAGACGGAACATCTATGCAAGAGTTATGGCGATCTTACCGTTTTAAAAGATATAAGCACCGAAATACAGAAGGGCGAGATAATTTCTATAATAGGGCCTTCGGGTACCGGAAAAAGCACCTTCCTGCGCTGCCTTAATCTACTGGAAAAGCCCAGCGGCGGCAGTATTTATATTGATAATAATAATCTGCTGGAGAAAACAACTGATGTCCCCAAAATGCGCCAAAAAATGGGCATGGTCTTTCAATCCTTTAATTTGTATGCGCATCTTTCGGTGCTGGCAAACCTCACTATAGGGCCGGTAAAACTACTCGGCCAAAGTAAAACCGATCCCAACCGCAAAGCATTAGAGCTGTTAAAGCTAGTGGGGCTGGCAGAAAAAGCTAACAACTTCCCGGATGAGCTTTCCGGCGGGCAAAAGCAAAGGGTAGCCATAGCTCGCTGCCTGGCCATGGAGCCGGAGGTTATACTATTTGACGAACCAACCTCCGCCCTCGACCCCACCATGGTAAGTGAAGTGTTGGCAGTTATTCGCCGTCTGGCCAAAGGTGGTATGACCATGCTGGTTGTTACCCACGAAATGGAATTTGCCCGCAACATATCCACCCGGGTGTTTTATATGGACGAAGGAATAATCTATGAAGAAGGCACACCGGAGCAGATATTTGAAAACCCGCAAAAAGAAAAAACCCAAGCTTTCATAAACAGGGTACGTAGTTTTCACTATCATATTAACAGCCCCAATTATGACCTCTATGCCATGAACGCTGAAATAGAAGGTTTTTGCGAAAAACATCTCTTGTCCAAAAGAGTTTGTGGCAATGTACTGCTCCTGGTGGAGGAAACCTTACTTCTGCAAGCGGATTTTACCAATATTTCTCTTAGTCTCGCTTATTCGGAAAAAACCGGTCATTTGGAATTTTTATTTTCAGCTGCTGGAGTACCTGTTAATCCACTTGAAGAAGGTGTGCAAGACGATGATATCGGGCTGAGGCTTATTCAAAGCCGCTGCGAAAGCAGCCAATACCAATATGAAAATGGTAAAAATATATTATTGTTTAAAGTTAAAGGGGAATAGATTGATTGGGCTAGTCTGCCGGTGCGGAAAATAACAGAATTATATTTAGTGGAGGTTTTTGAAATAGATAAAAATGACTTAAAACAGACTAATAATCTCCTGGTTAATGAAAAAGCAAATACTGCCAAACATGGCGCTATTATGGGATTAATTCTAAATGGTACGGGTATTTTTATATCGTTAATGTCTAATTCTTTAATTGCAGTTTCTGATATGATAAACGGATTAACCGAGACTTTATCCCTTTTTATGACCTGGTTAGCTTTGAAAAGGGTGGCCAAGGGCGGTTCGGCAAACTACAATTATGGCCATGGCAAGCTGGAAAAC
>JAQVWS010000145.1 GCA_028709585.1 Syntrophomonas sp.
GATTATTACATTGATTTGTATCGCAAGTGGTCTGAACCGCCTGCCCGGGATACTAGCAGAGCCGGCAAAATAGTTTTGGCATATGTATCTGCCTACGGATACACCGGCATGATAGCTAACAGCATAGTAGAGGGCCTGGGAATGACAGCCGATTTTGAAGTGAATAAATATGATCTGGTTGAAACCCCGATCCAGGAGGTATTAGACCACTTGACCACTGCGGATGGTCTGCTAATCGGTTCACCAACGATAAATGGCGATGCATTGCCTCCTATCTGGGATCTGCTGGTACGTTTATCCCCTATCACTAATTCTGATTTGGTGGCGGGAGCCTTTGGCGCCTATGGATGGAGCGGTGAAGCAGTTCCCAATATAGAAGCCCGCCTGCATTCTCTGCGCATGTCTGTGTTGCCTGGACTCAGGATAAATTTCAAACCTTCGGAAAAAGATCTGGAAGAGGCTTTTACCTTTGGCATTGATTTTGGGAAAGCTATTTTAGATAAGAAACAGCCTAAATCCAAGAAAAAATGGCGCTGTCTGGTATGCGGTCAGGTCTTTGAAGGCGAAGAGCCTCCTGAGGTATGCCCTGCCTGCGGGGTTGACAGTGATAATTTTGTAGCCGAATCTTTAGGGGATGAGTTTACCAATAATACTAATGAAAACTTCGTTATTATCGGCAGTGGTATCGCTGCCCTGTCGTCAGCAGCAGCAATTCGTGAGCGCAACGCTACAGCCGCTATCACTCTGCTGACTGAAGAAAAGGTTAAAACCTATTACCGGCCCGCATTATCTGATTATCTAAGTGCAGACTTGCCAGACGACAAACTCTATGTATATGGTGAGGATTGGTATGAAGATAAAAAGGTTGATGTGAAAACTTCAGTCCGAGTTGGTTCAATTGATACAATCAATAAGCAGGTGATGCTGGATAACGATACCAGCCAATCCTATGACAAATTGATAATTGCCACCGGCGCCCGCAGCAACATTCCGCCCTTTAAAGGGGTCGATAATCAAGGTGTATTTGCCCTGCGCACTTTGGAAGATGCTCACCGATTAAAAGCAGCGCTGCAGCATTGTAAGAAAGCGGTAGTTATTGGCGGAGGAGTTTTAGGACTGGAAGCGGTTGAGGAAATGCTGGCCCTCAACATACAGGTTACTGTGGTTGAGCATAATAATCGTCTAATGCCTCGGCAGTTGGATGAGCCATCTTCCCAGAGACTGCAGGAATTGATGAATTCTCGGGGAATAAATCTATGTTTGGGAGTTGATACCGAAGAAATATTGGGAGATGGTATAGTAAGCGGGGTCAAGCTCAATACCGGTGAAATACTGGATGCAGATCTGGTTCTGCTCTCCACCGGTGTCAAACCGAATGTGGAATTGGCAAAAGCAGCCGGTTTGGAATTGGATCGAGGTATCGTTGTGGATGCGGGAATGCGCACTAGTATCTCCGACATATATGCAGCCGGTGATGTTGCCCAGTTTGGCGATAGATTGATAGGTCTGTGGTCTATATCTTTGGAAATGGGCAAAGTAGCTGGTGCAGTTGCCGCCGGTGATTGGTTAGAATATAAGGAGCCGCAGATATCTACCCTGCTGGCTGCTTTCGGGCATGAGATATTTTCAATTGGCGAGGTTAATCTGCCTGCCGCAGAATGCCGGGTAGTTGAAATTAAAGACCCGGCTGAAGATTTCTATAAGAAAAGCTTTTTCAAAGATGGGGTTTTAGTAGGTGAGATAATTATTGCCCCCCGTGTAAATACCAGCGATGCTTTCCGTACCCTGGGGCGCGATAGCAGCGGCCGGAAAAAATCTAACCACTGGAAATGCAAAGTATGCGGCTATATACATGAAGGCAGCGAGCCCCCCGAGGAATGTCCCGTGTGCGGCGCCCCTCAGAATATGTTTGAACCGGTTTAATAATTGCCACTGAAAATAAGGTCAGCTAAAATATTGGTATATCCATTAAAAAATTAAATTACTGAAAGAGGTGTATTTTCAATGGAACATAAGTTGCCGAATTTACCATATCCCCAGGATGCATTATCACCGGTAATCTCCTCAGAAACCATGCAATATCATTATGGCAAACACCATCAAGCCTATGTCAACAACCTTAACAAGTTGATTGCAGGTACTGAATATGAGAAGCTGAGTCTGGAGGATATTATAAAAAAGTCATCAGGCGGTATTTTTAATAATGCTGCGCAGGTATTTAATCATAGTTTTTATTGGAATTGCCTGAGCCCCAATGGCGGTGGCCAAGCAACCGGAAAACTGGCTGAGGCAATTAATAAGGAATTTGGATCTTGGGCGGAATTCAAGGAAAAATTCACAGCTACAGCTGTAGGAACATTCGGTTCCGGTTGGGCCTGGTTGGTAAAAAATGAAAATGGCAGCCTGAGCATTACAAGTACCAGCAATGCAGACAATCCGATTACGGCAGGCCAGATACCTTTGCTGACCTGCGATGTATGGGAGCATGCTTATTACATTGACTATCGCAATGCCAGAGCTTCCTATGTTGAAAAATTCTGGGATATTGTTAATTGGGAATTTGTAGAGGCCAATTATAACCGGTAAAGGTAATAATGACGCCCCTAACCATAGTTTTTTAGTAAATATTATTTTATAGGAGGATTAAATAATGAAGAGTTTAAAAGGAACCAAAACCGCTGAAAATCTAATGAAGGCTTTTGCCGGAGAATCACAGGCACGCAATCGCTATACCTACTATGCCTCAGCTGCTGATAAGGAAGGCTTTAAACAGATTAAAAACATATTTATCGAAACTGCCGACAATGAGAAAGAACATGCCAAACGTTTCTATAAATTTTTATTGGAGGGGTTTGCCGGCGATCTGCCTGCCTTTATCGAAATTGATGCTACTTTCCCGGTAGCTCAAGGAACAACTCTGGACAATTTAAAAGCCGCTGCCGATGGTGAATACGAAGAGTGGCACGATTTATACCCGGATTTTGCAAAGACCGCTGAGGCTGAAGGTTTCCCGCAAGTAGCCGCTGCCTTTAAAATGATTGCAATGGCGGAAACAAGACATGATACCAGATTCAAGAAGTTAGCTGCCAATATTGAAAATGGCAAGGTATTTAAGAAGGATACCGCTACTGCATGGAAATGCGGCAACTGCGGTTATGTACACGAGGGCCCTGAAGCACCTAAACTCTGTCCGGCCTGTTTACATGAGCAGGAGCATTTCGAGGTATTTACCGAACCCTATTAAAAACCCATTATTATAGAGGCAAAAGCTTCCCCTGGAAGTATAAGCACAAAACTTATGCTTCCTTTTTTTGATGATAATGATTATGTATACAAAATATGATTCCCAAAAGTATTATTATTCTGGCATAATATATTTTATAAGTTTAATTTTAAAGGTTCATATTCATAATCTATTAATTGATAATTTTATAAGGAGATGACTATAGTGGCAAACATTCAAATTCAAAAAACCGCTACCCCCAAAGAAAAACCTGATCAATCCAACCTTGGCTTTGGTAAATTTTTTACCGATCATATGTTTATTATGGACTATACTGAAGGTCAGAGTTGGTATGACCCCAGAATTATCCCCTATGGCCCACTGGCATTAGACCCTTCCATTATGATTCTGCATTATGGGCAAGCAACCTTTGAGGGATTGAAAGCTTACCGTACTCCCGATGGAAACGTCCAATTATTCAGGCCTTCCGCTAATATGCATCGTATGAATATTTCCAACGAGCGTCTTTGTATTCCTCAGATAGATGAAAAATTTACAGTAGAAGCCATTAAAACCCTCGTATCCCTTGATAAAGACTGGATACCTGAAGCCGAAGGCACGTCATTATACCTGCGTCCTTTTATAATAGCTACTGAGCCTCATGTTGGGGTGCACCCTTCCAGCACCTATTATTTTATTGTCATTATGTCTCCGGTAGGTTCCTATTATCCTGAGGGAATTAACCCGGTTAAGATTTTTGTGGAGAATAAATACGTGCGCGCTGTTAAAGGTGGACTGGGATTTGCAAAAACGCCAGGCAATTATGCCGCCAGCATCAAAGCACAGGAAGAAGCTCAAAGCAAAGGATTTACTCAGGTATTATGGCTGGATGGAATTGAAAAGAAATACGTTGAAGAAGTGGGTACCATGAATGTATTTTTTAAGATTGATGGCGAAGTTGTGACCCCGGCTTTGGAAGGCAGCATTCTGGCAGGAATAACACGCGACTCCACTATTCAACTGCTTAAGCACTGGGGAATCCCGGTAACAGAAAGAAAGATAAGTATTCAGGAGTTATATACAGCCCACACCCAGGGTAAACTGGAAGAAGCATTTGGCACCGGCACAGCTGCCGTTATATCCCCCATCGGCGAGCTTAATTATGAGGGCAAAAGCCTTATCATAAATAATAGTCAAACCGGTGAATTAGCTGCTAAAATATACAACACGATAACTGGTATTCAAAGTGGTATTTTAGAAGATCCATTTGGATGGACAATTAAAGTAGGCTAGTTTTACCGCCCTAAAGTGGATCAGGAGATTAATAAGATCCGATCCGCTTTTTTGCATAATAAATGATACAAACTAAAATGATAAAACTGAACGCTAATATTGGGGGTGCTGAAATGGAAAACCAGAAAGCTGCGAGTCTTGAATATTATGAATGCTCAATATGTGGTTACATGTATGATCCTAAGGTGGGAGACCCGGAACACGGCATCCCAGCTGGAACACCTTTTGCCGAATTGCCTGATGACTGGGTGTGTCCTATCTGCGGGGTAGGTCCAGATATGTTTGACCGGGTTGAATCTATAGTTGCACAACCTGAAACGAAGCCCGGTAAGATTATGAAAGAGTATCAAACCAAGGATTTAATTGTCTATTGGTGTCCCCAGGATTGCTCTCATGCTGGTAAGTGTTTGCAGGGGTTACCCGATGTTTTTGATCTGAATAGAAGGCCCTGGATCGATCTGTCGGCTGGCACCGCTGAAGAGATTATTAAAACAATTGACAAATGTCCCACCCGTGCTTTGCAGTATAGTTTGCCGGCTGGGTCCTCTATAGATCCGGATGTTGCCCGAGGCTTTGGCAGCAAAGATTATAAGCCGGATGTGTCCTCAGCCGGATCGGTAAGGGTAATTAAGGACGGCCCTTTTCTGCTCGACGGTCCTAATCGGTTATATGACTCACAGGGAAATTTAATCAAAGAATCAGATCGATTAGTGCTCTGCCGTTGTTGCAAGTCAAAAAAACAGCCATTTTGTGATGGCAGTCATATTTTAGAAAAGCATTAAAATATTATTTAACATGTTAATGCTAAAAATACTAACCGCCTGTAAACCTATGCCATATTTGACATATCATGAGCGTTATATATGCCGGCATAAGGCTCTTAAGAAGACGGAATGAAGATCGGAAG
>JAQVWS010000146.1 GCA_028709585.1 Syntrophomonas sp.
CTCAGGGCAAGGCAGATATGTTAGAGAAAATTGGGCTGGATGTACTGATATATAATTCCTTTACTCGTGAAATAGCGGCCTGGTCACCGGAGGAATTTGTGGACAGAATACTCATTGGTGCACTTAATATCCAAGAAGTATTTATAGGTTTTAACTACACTTTCGGTTACAGGGGAGCAGGAACACCGGAATACCTGCAGCAGCTGGGTGAAAAATATGGCTTTGGGGTAAATACTATTGCCCCGGTTACCTATGAGGGAGAGCCAATTTCCAGCAGCCTGATTAGAAAATCACTCGAATCCGGCGACATCATTACCGCATATAATATGTTAGGATATAGTCCTATTATAGAGGGAGTGGTGGTAAAAGGTGAACAGCGCGGTTCCCGCATAGGATTTCCTACCGCCAATATCGCAGTAGAGTCAACTTATAACATTCCCGGAAAAGGTGTTTATGCAGCTTATGTACGGTTAGGGGATCAGGTATATGACTGTGTAGCTAATATTGGTACTAAACCAACCTTTCATCAAGAAGAATACCCAGTTTCCATCGAAGCTCATATTATTAACTTTACAGGGGATATTTACGGACAAAAAATAACCTTGTCTTTTCTGGAAAAGCTTCGGGATGAACAGCGGTTTCAATCCTTGGATGAATTAGTTACTCAAATTACCAGGGATCGTAATAGAGCAGAGTCAATTTGCAGGGCTTATTCCCAGGATTAATAATCCTGGCTGCAAGTTTACTTTTAAATTCCACTATGTTAGAATTACTCTGTTATCGGCGAGTAACAGCGAAGAGCGGCTAGGTCTTTGACCCGGTTATTAGAATAAATACAGGTAATTGGATAAATACTGATAAGCAAACAGTATTTTACCAGGAACCACCGGCTAGGTTTGGCGATATCACCAACGCCAGTCTTGGTCAGTGGCGATTATAAATGAGGAGGTGAAAAAGCTTGGCTCTATCTTCAGAAAAAAAACAAGAAATAATTAAGAACTACCAGGTTCATGAGAATGATACTGGTTCTCCTGAGGTGCAAATTGCCATTCTTACCGATAGAATTAACTATCTAAACGAGCACTTGAAAGCAAACAAAAAAGACCATCATTCCAGAAGAGGCCTATTGAAAATGGTTGGACAAAGGCGGTCACTTTTAGATTATCTTAAGAAAAATAACTTTGAGCGTTATCGCAGTATTGTTACTCGATTAGGTCTACGCAGGTAAAGAGCGGAATGCCGCTCTTTAAATTTATGCACATATTATGAAAGGAGGAGTTTCACATAGTTCACAAATACCAAACCGAGATTGCCGGTAGACCTCTGGTGGTAGAAGTTGGACAGGTTGCTAAACAGGCTAATGGAGCAGCCATAGTAAGATATGGCGATACGGTTGTATTAGTAACCGCCACAGCAGCTAGTCCTAGAGAAGGCCTGGATTTCTTTCCGTTAACCGTTGAATATGAAGAAAAGCAATATGCAATAGGAAAGATTCCGGGTGGTTTTATAAAAAGGGAAGGCAGAGCTACTGAAAATGCTACCCTCTCAGCCCGCCAGATTGATCGTCCCATCCGGCCATTATTTCCCAAAAACTACAAAAATGACCTGCAGGTGGTAGCTACCATCTTATCAGTTGACAAGGATAATTCGCCTGATATAACAGCGGTAATAGGTGCTGCAGTAGCCCTGGGGGTTTCCAATATACCTTTTGCCGGACCAGTGGCGGCTGTTATAGTAGGTCTTGTTGATGGACAATTGATTATTAATCCTACTGTGGAACAACACCACCAGAGTGATATGCACCTGGTAGTAGCAGGGACTAAAGACGCTATTATGATGGTTGAGGGTCATGCTAACGAAGTCCCGGAACAGACAGTTCTGGACGCAATATTCTTTGCCCATGAAGAGATCAAGCGTATAGATGCATTCCTGGAACCAATTGTAAAGGAACTGGGTCAAGAGAAAATTGAAATAGCAGTTGAAACTGTTGATAAACAGATGGAGAGTCTGGTTAGAGAATTTTCTGCTGCCCGTCTGGAAGAAGCAGTTAAAAACCCTGACAAGATGTCTCGCGAAGCTCATATGGATGAAGCTCGCGCAGCCATTATGGATCATTTCCTGGAGATTTATCCGGAGCAAGTAAAAGCTGTTGCCAATACCGTAGACAAGCTGCTCAAAGAAATTGTCAGAAAAATGATACTGGAGGATGGCGACCGGGTAGACGGAAGAAAGCTGAGTGAAATTAGGCAAATCAGCTGCGAGGTAGGATTCCTGCCCCGAACGCATGGCTCAGGCCTGTTCACCCGGGGACAGACCCAGGTGTTGTCAGTGACTACTTTGGGACCTATGCGTGAAAACCAGTTGTTGGATGGATTGGGAATCGAGGAAACCAAAAGATACATCCATCACTACAATTTTCCCCCCTATAGTGTGGGTGAAACCAAGCCAATGCGTGGGCCAAGCCGGAGGGATATTGGGCATGGGGCTCTGGCGGAAAGAGCTTTGCTGGCGGTGCTGCCGTCCCTGGAAGAATTCCCCTATACTATTAGAGTTGTATCAGAAGTATTGGAGTCCAATGGGTCTAGTTCCATGGGAAGTGTGTGCGGCAGCAGTTTATCATTGATGCATGCCGGAGTTCCCATTAAGGCACCGGTATCAGGTATAGCTATGGGACTGGTTAAAGGTGAGGAAAAGTTTGCTATCTTAAGTGATATTCAAGGGATTGAAGACGCACTGGGAGATATGGACTTTAAGCTGGCCGGAACTGCCAAGGGAGTGACGGCATTGCAGATGGATATAAAAATAAAGGGAGTAGATCGAGAAATAGTCGAGGCTGCTCTGATCAAAGCACGCGAGGGCAGAATGTTTATCATGGAAAAAATGATGGCCGCAATTGACAAACCTAATGAAGAATTATCTCCCTACGCTCCACAATTAATAAGAATGCAGATTGACCCTGATAAAATTCGAGAAGTAATTGGCCCGGGCGGAAAAACTATTCATAAAATTGTAGCTGAGAGCGGATGCAAGATTGACATTGAAGATGACGGCAGTCTGTTTATTATAGCTACTGATGATGAAGGCGCCAAAAAGGCTCGTTTCCTGATTGAGGCTATTCTTGCTGAGGTTGAGGTGGGCAAGGTATATACAGGGACAGTTAAAAGAATTATGGATTTCGGGGCTTTTGTTGAGATTATACCCGGGGTCTTGGGTTCCAGCGGCAAAGAGGGACTGGTTCACATATCCCAGTTAGATGAAACAAGAGTAAATAAAGTTGAGGATGTTGTGAAGATTGGGGATAAAATTGAGGTCAAGGTGACTGAGATTGATCGTCAAGGCCGGGTTAACCTCTCCCGGAAGGCAGTTTTAAAAATGAACAACAATTCTTAACAAGTAGTTTCCATTAAACAAGTTCAGGGACAAGCAAAAAAATTGTCTGCTCTGTAAATAAAAAACCGAATAGTAGTGCTCACTGCCGAATATTATTTCTATAAGAAAATAAAAGGCGGTGGGTATTATTTTTTTAAGAGAGGGTTGCATGTTATTAAATTAGATAGCCGAACCCTTTTTCTTTTGTCCATTTTTATCAGTTTGACTCTGATAACAACCTGGATGGATCGAATCGAACGTAATTTATTAGGAATACCGGAAGGGGTAATGCTTGAGAATATTGAGATGGAGAGACTGCTTCCTCAAGAAGTGCGAGGAGTTGTGGAAGAAATAGCCATCAGATACCAGAAAACGCCTGTTGAACCAAGGTTAGATAAAGAAACAGGGGCTATAATTCCTGAAGAACCTGGAGTTAGTATAGATGTAGAAGGTACTATAGCTCAAATCCAGGCAGCGGCTCCTGGGCAAGAGATTAAACTGGTAACTATAAGCTTCGAGCCTCATCATAACAGCCGGGAAATTGCAGATGCCCAACAAATTATTGCCGAATTTCATACCTGGTTTCAAGGTAGTGCAGCAAGATGCCAAAATATTTTCGCTGCTCTGAGGAGCTTAAATAATACCCTGCTCTGGCCGGGAGAAGTATTTTCCTTCAATGAGGTTACCGGTCCCAAAACTCCGGAAAGGGGATATTTTCCCGCACCTATAATATTAAACGGCGCCTATGAGGTCGATTACGGAGGAGGGGTTTGCCAGGTTGCCAGTACCCTTTACAATGCTGCTTTGCTGGCAAAGCTGCCCATTATTGAAAGACACCCTCATTCCAAACCGGTTCACTATGTTCCAGTGGGAAAAGATGCGACAGTTAATTACGGGTATCTGGATATGAAATTTAAAAACAATAGGAATGGTCCGCTGATTATTAAAACTGCACTGCAAAATGGCCGTATATATGTTGAGCTCAGAGGGGAGAGATGATTAAGGTGAAAATATATTTTGTTTCCCGGCGAAGATTATTAATGATAGGGGTATTTCTATTATTAGTGGGCGGCTTTATGGGAGTATTATGTTTCAGCCAGCAAAGCAGTATGGTTACGGTAAATGTTGAAAAGCCAATATTTCAAGGTGATACCGGGACTAAAGCAGTAGCCATAACAGTGAATGTTGATTGGGGTGAAGAGTTCATACCGACAATGTTGGAGGAATTTAAAAAAGCCAATGCCCAGGTAACCTTTTTTGTCACCGGCAAATGGGCGGAAAAGAATCCCGAATTACTGAAACAAATGGCCTCCGCTGGGCATAGTATCCAAAATCACGGCTATAAACACTGTCATTTCAATCAATTGTCTGCAGATGAGGTGGTCAGAGAAATAAAAAAGGGGGAAGAGGTTATCGCCCAGATAACTGGTCAAACCACTGCTTTTTTTGCACCTCCTTATGGGGAATACAACTCACAACTGGTCAAGACCGTTAAGGGAATTAACTATAAATATATTATGTGGAGCGTGGATACCATTGATTGGCAACGTCCCAATCCTGCCACAATCGTAAAAAGGGTCAGCAATAAAGTCCATAACGATGCAATAATCCTGATGCACCCAACTGAGCCGACTGTGACAGCACTTCCCGATATGCTAAAATATCTGCAGCAGCAGAGCTATAAAATGATAACTATCAACGCCATAACGGCTGGCCCTAATAATGCAGGCAATTAGGTTGGCTTTTATGAAACGAAAAAAGCTCTTATTTATGATGGCTGCCGTTTTTCTAATTGTCTTATTTCCTGCGCCGGTAAAGGCTGCACCTAACATTAGCTCAGCTTATTATTGTGTGGTAGACCGGGAAACGGGACAGCCTATCTGGGGGCATAATGCTAACGTCAGACGCCCTATGGCCAGCACAACCAAAATGATGACCGCAATTCTCGCGCTGGAATATGCTGATTTGGATGAAATAGCGGCGGTAAGCAAGTATGCCGATGGAACCCCGGAGTTCACCATTG
>JAQVWS010000026.1 GCA_028709585.1 Syntrophomonas sp.
ACTGGAGGGCATTTTGATAAGGTAGAACTTTTAAAAACTCTGGCATGGTTATCCTCCTCGTTTATTTTGATTTTCTTTTTATATCAATTATACTTAAACGAAGAAAATTCACAAATAACCTATAGATGACGACTACAGGGAGGAATTAGATTGGCAAGGAACATTTATATAGAAAACATGCCTCTGGAAAAGGCATTAGGCTTATTCATGGAACATCTTAACGATTGCAACTGGTTCCATATGGACAGTGAAGAAATTGATGTATTAAGCTCGCTGGGCAGATGGACGGCTGAACCGGTTTTGGCGGGGAGGTCTTCTCCGCACTATATTGCTTCAGCTATGGATGGGATAGCTGTAAAGGCAGCTTCCACCTATAATGCCAGTGAGGTTAATACCATAAATCTGGATATGCAGGAAATACTGGTGGTTGATACCGGAGATTATATTCCCCCCGAATATGATGCTGTAATAATGATAGAAGACGTAAATTTTATTAACAACCAGGTTCAGATAATAAAAGCTGCGGTTCCTTGGCAGCACGTACGTTCCATTGGCGAAGACCTGGTTGAACAGGATATGATTGTACCAAGTCTCAGCTTTATCGGGCCTTACGAGCTGGCTTCTTTTAAGACTGCTTCTGTCAAACGGATTCGGGTAATAAAAAGGCCGGTAGTGGGTATTATTCCCACCGGTACCGAGCTGATAGAAACCGGTAATGATGCTATGGTACCGGGACAGATCGTGGAATCCAACGGCACCATGCTGGCGGCTCTCTGCCAGGATTGGGGTGCGGTCGCACTGCGCCATGATATAGTGATAGATGATAAAGAACTAATCCGGCAGGCTGTATTAGAAATGGAGAAAAAAGCTGATTTAATTGTTATTTGTTCGGGTTCTTCGGCTGGCCGTGAAGATTATACTGCTTCTATAGTCCGGGAGCTGGGTCAACTCATTGTGCATGGTCTGGCTACGCGGCCAGGCAAGCCTGCTATTTTAGGTATTATTAATGATAAACCGGTAATCGGAGTACCCGGTTATCCTATATCAGCTCAGCTTATTTTCTCTCTTTTTGCCCAACCTGTGTTATATAAAAAAATGGGCCAGGAAGTCCCTGAGCTTCCCGTCCGGGAATGTTTCATTTCTCGCAAACTTGCATCCCATGCGGGAGTGGATGAATTTGTACATGTTAATATAGCCAAAATATCCGATAAACCTATTGCCTACCCTCTTAACAGAGGAGCGGGTCTGAGCAGCGTTTTAGTAAAATCTGATGGAGTAGTTCATATACCCCGAGGCACGGAAGGGCTTGATGCCGGAGCCAAATGCCAGGTCAGCTTAACCCGGTCGCCCCGGGTAATTGACAATAGCCTGGTCTGTTTGGGCAGTCATGATATGACTATCGATTTTCTTATTGATATACTGCAACGGGAGCAGGGATTGCGCATGATCTCCACCAATGTAGGCAGTATGGGAGGGATTATGTCCCTGGTCAGACGCGAAACCCATTGTGCAGGTCTGCACCTGCTGGACTATGACAGCGGTGATTATAATGTAAGCTATCTGAAAAAGTATCTTCCTCAGGATAAACTGCTGCTGATAAATCTAGTCATGCGCCATCAGGGGCTGGTGGTCAAAAAAGGCAATCCTTTTAATATCCAGGGTTTAAAAGACCTAGTACGTCCTGAGGTTCGTTTTATTAACCGGCAAAAGGGAGCGGGAACCAGGCTGCTTTTGGATTACCTGCTTAGCCGGGAGAAATTATCCGTTCAGGAGATTAACGGATATAACCGGGAGGAATATACCCATCTAGCCGTTGCGTCTTCGGTCAAAAATGACGGCTGTGATACCGGTCTGGCAATTTACGCTAGTGCCAAGGTTATGGACCTGGAATTTATTCCCATTGAGGTGGAACGGTATGACCTCTGTATCTTGCCAGATTTAATAAGTAATAAACAGCTAGAATCATTACTTGCAGCAATACACAGTCCCCAGTTTAAAAAAAGAGTTTCAGAATTTGGCGGCTATGAACTCGATAGGTCAGGCCAAATAATTTATGAGTACAAGGGTTAGCATAAATAACATATTACAATATAGAATATAACAAATAATTATATAATACCTGCATTTGTATATTTGCAGGTTTTTTTTACTTTGCGTCGAAGTATTAATAGGATAAGCATTTTTAAGATTGCTGAGCTATAAGTTCATTGGTTTGGTAACTTTCACCTGCCATTGGGCCTTGCTTGATCGTGGTGAGGTGCAATATATATTTTTTCTATTCCCCAATTGGAGGTGGTTGCTTTGGGGGGGAATTTCGGAAGTATACTCGGAATTTCGCGCTATAATGCTAATTCATGACAAAATATACTCATTTTTACCCTTTAGTTAAAAAAATAGCGTGTCCATTTTATTTCGAGATGTTATACTAGGTTAGGAGAATTTCTAAACAGAGAAATCTATAGGGGAAAGGAGAGTGTTATTACTATGAAGGTTACCCGTAGGCAATTTTTTAAGGTAACCGGTGCGAGTGCAGCCGCCATAGCCGCTGTAGACCTCGGGTTTGACTTGGAGCCTGCAGCAGCGGCAGCCAGGAAGTTGCGGATTAAAAATATAAAACCTGTGCCAACGGTTTGCCCGTACTGTGCCTCAGGCTGTGGTCTAGTGGTATACTCGGAAAGGGATGCAGCCGGAAAATTTGTCAGACTGCTTAGTGTTGAAGGGGATCCTGACAATCCAATTAACCGGGGTGCAGCTTGCGCCAAAGGTGCTGCCATGTTTAACCTTAGGGAGATTTATGATGCAGAGACCGGAGAACAGATTATTAATCCCAAGCGGGTTAAGAAACCTCTGTACCGGGCACCGGGAAGTGACAAGTGGGAAGAAAAATCTTGGGAATGGATGATGGCTGAAATAGCCAAACGAGTGAAGGATACCAGAGACAGGAGCTTCATTCACAAAGAGAAAATAGCTGACGGCAGTGAGGTTATAGTAAACCGCACTGAAAAAATAGCTTCCTTGGGAGGCTCTGGCTTGGATAACGAGGAGGCTTACTTACACTGTAAGCTAATGCGCGCCCTGGGTGTTGTATACCTCGAAACCCAGGCCCGTATCTGACACTCGGCTACGGTGGCAGGTTTGTCACCAGCATTTGGCCGCGGTGCCATGACCAATCATATGGTGGATTTAAAGAATACTGACGTTGCTCTAATCATGGGCAGCAATATGGCAGAGAATCATCCTATAGGCATGAAATGGCTGGGAGAAGGACGCCGGGTCAGAGGAACCAAAATTATTCATGTTGACCCCAGATATACCCGTACGTCTGTTGTGGCTGACGTTTATGCTCCTATGCGTTCAGGGACCGATATAGCCTTCCTGGGCGGAATGATCAAATATATACTTGATAATGATCTATATCATAAAGAATACGTTAATGCTTATACCAATGCTGCATATCTGGTTGCAGACGAATTTGATTTTGAGGACGGTCTATTTTCAGGCTACAATGCCGATAAACGTTCTTACGACAATACAACCTGGGATTATCAATATGATGCGGATGGCACAACTATTCTTAAGGATCCGACTTTAACGAATCCGCGTTGTGTCTTTGAATTGATGAAAAAACACTTTTCCCGTTATGATATTGACAGTGTTTGCAAGATTACAGGAACACCGAAAAATAAATATTTGGAAGTCTTGAAGTTATTCTGCACAACCGGAGCACCAAATAAAGTTGGTAATATTATGTATGCTATGGGTATTACTCAGCATACGGTAGGCAGCCAAAATGTTAAAGCCTTCACCATTGTTCAGATGTTGCTGGGCAATATGGGGCGTCCAGGCGGTGGAATCAATGCGCTGCGCGGAGAAAATAACGTTCAAGGTGCTACCGATATGGCGTTGTTATTCCATATAATTCCTGGTTATATTGATTCACCGATGAACAGTAAACCACACAAAGATTTGCTTTCTTTTGTCAAAGCGGTTACTCCGGGAGCGGCTAACGTTCAAGCCAATAACATGGAAGAATTCCGGGCAGCTGTAGCAGCTGGAATACCCAATTCTGGCTTTAAAATTAATTCCTCCAAATGGGTGGTGAGTTTACTAAAATCATGGTGGGGAGATGCATCTAAACCGGAGAATGATTTTGCCTATCATTACTTGCCCAAACGTGAGGCAACCAAGAATTACTCCCATATTGCCATGTTTGAAGCAATGGATAAGGGTGAGATCGAGGGATTGTTTGTCATGGGCACCAATCCGGTTGTAGGTGGTCCCAATGCCAATAAAGAACAGACCGGCTTATCTAAACTTAAATGGATGGTCAGCTGTGATTTATGGTTGAATGAGACGGCTGAGTTCTGGACTTATGCAGCCTGGGAAAGACCGGTGGAGAATGACAAGGTTAAGATTCTTTCCCCTAAGGATATTCAAACCGAGGTATTTTTCCTGCCGGCAGCAGCAGTTTTTGAAAAAGAAGGAACCGCAGCCCAAACCGGGCGTTGGGTACAGTATCGTTGGAAAGGTGCTGAGCCAGTTGGTGATTCCAGATCTGACCTGTGGATGATCGACCATATGGCTAGAGGTATTATGGATCTTTATAAGGACAGCACCCGTCCTGAAGACGAACCCATTAAAAACCTGACCTGGGGCTATGGACATGGCGATGAACCTGAACCGATTTTGGTTGGCCATGAATACAGCGGTTATACAGTAGCTGATAACAAACCAATCAGTGCCGGATTTGCTGCCCTTAAAGATGACGGTTCTACAGCCTGCGGTTGCTGGATATACTGTGGACAGATGACCACCAAACCAGATGGCTCGCTGGATTATAAGCCAATGCATCGTGACAATGTTGATAATTCAAAGACCGGGCTGGGTCTTTACTCCAATTGGGGTTGGTGTTGGCCCGTTAATCGCCGCATAATATACAATCGCTGTTCCATTCAACCGGATGGAGTAACTCCCTGGCCGGGTGATGACGACCGGGTATTGATCCGTTGGGATGCAGCAGCTGGCGCTTGGGTTGGTGATGATGTATGTGATACCGGCAAAACATCTCCTCCGGATAAGGCTAATCCTTTCATTATGAGACCGGAAGGCAAAGGTTGTTTCTTTGCAGCCAAAGGATCCTTCAAGGATGGTCCTTTCCCTGAGCATTATGAGCCCTGGGAGAGTCCGGTCAGGAACCTGATGAACAGCCAGAAGTTTAACCCGGCTACCAAGGTATGGGAACCGGAAAAACTAGGCAAAGTGGAAGAATATCCATTTATCGGTACAACTTATCGGGTGGTTGAACATTGGCAGACCGGTGCCTTAACCCGTAACCTGCCCTGGCTGGCTGAACTTATGCCCAATATGTTTGTGGAGATAAGCGAAGAGCTAGGTAAGCTTAGGGGTATTGATAATGGTGACAAGATTATCATGTCCACTACCAGAGGCGATATTGAAGCCATTGCCTGTGTGACCAAACGCATCAAGCCTTATATAGTTGACGGAAAAGAAGTACACATGGTTGGAGCGCTTTGGCAGTTTGGATTTAAGGGTTATGCTACCGGCGACCCTGCTAATCGCCTTACACCTCACGTAGGTGATGCTAATACCATGATTCCCGAATACAAAGCCTGGCTTTGCGATATAAGGAGGGCTTAAGTATGGCAAGATCATTAACTAATTTATACGATGTAAGTAAATGCACAGCCTGCCGTGGTTGTTTGGTGGCCTGCAAAGACTCCAATCAGCTTCCGGCAGTTATAGAGCCCTTTAAGGGTAATTATGCTACTCATGAAGATACCAATGGCAACACCTATACCCTGATTCGCTTTATTGAGCATGAGGATCCGGTGGACGGTGTACGCTGGAACTTTCTTAAATGGCAGTGTATGCATTGTTTTGATGCGGAGTGCATGAAAGTGTGCCCCAAAAATGCTTACACCAAGACTGAATGGGGAGCTACCATACATGATGAGGATAAGTGTATCGGCTGTCAGTACTGCACTTATGCTTGTCCGTTTGGAATACCCAAGTACCGCAAGAGAACCGATACGGTTACCAAATGTACCCTTTGTTATGAGCGGGTAGAGGAAGGCCTAAAACCAGCATGTGTCAGAACCTGTCCCAGTGGTGCTCTGACATTTGGTTACCGTGATGAATTGCTGCAGCAGGCTGAAGAAAGAGTAAAAATGCTGAGGGCAAATGGATTTCCGCGGGCAACAATCTATGGCAAACTGGAATTAGGCGGAACCAACAAGATATATGTACTAACTGATACCCCGGATAAATTTGGATTGCCGGTTGAACCTAAAGTATCAGCCAATACCTGGGTGTGGCAGGATTGGGTTCAACCCTATGCCGGCTGGCTCATACCGATAGCATTAGCGGCATCAGCTACATCCTTCGTTACCAATAGAATATTGGATAGTAAAAAGAAAAACCATGCGGAAGGAGGTCATGAGTAATGAAATGGATTCCTGAATATCGTGATGATGTACCGCGTGTAGAAAGATTCAATCTTATTGCCAGGATAACCCACTGGGGGCATACCGTTACCTTTTTACTCTGCCTCTTCACCGGATTGATTCTGTTCTTGGATGGGGTTGATTGGCTGGCATTTATCTTTGGAGGATATCGCGGCGCAGGTTTGGTGCATCGGATAGCAGCTGTAGGTATGACTATAATGTTATTATTTGGACTTATTGCGGGCTTCAAAGGGCTTATAGCTTGGATGAAAGACATAGGCAGGTTCGGTAAGAATGACATTATGTTTCTTTCGATATTTCCGTTGGACTTCTTTGGTGTGCCAATGAAGTTCCCGCCTCAGACCAGATTCAACGGCGGAGAGAAAATGAACTCGCTGGTACTTTTAACGATGGTTACACTGCTGGTTTTGAGCGGTTATATTATGTGGTTTCCAGCCATTTTCCCAGCTGGCCTGGTAAGATTTTCTTATCCGGTTCACGATCTGGCTATGATATTTTCAACCCTCATGGTGTGTATGCATGGCTTCCTGGGTTCTTTCCATCTCGGTTCGGGTGAATCCTTCTGGGGCATGTGGAAAGGTACCGTCAGAGCAGATTGGGCCCAACACCATCATGCTATCTGGTATGAAGAAACTTATGGCGACAAAGCAAAGTCTGAAGAAGAATAATACACATACAAATGCATAATTATAACTGAAGGGGAGTTTTACTCCCCTTTCTTTAACCAAAAGGAGTGCTAATAATATGAAAAGACAGTTTCCGGTAAATCTGCCCGAAGGGTATGTTGATTTTTTTAAAAACCTGGAGACCTGGCAGAATGAGCAGCAGGCAAAATTAAAGAAAAGCTATCTGCCTGTAGAAATTGATGTCTTAAAGGTGTTGTCTAACACGAACAAACCGGTACTACAATCAATAGAATTTCCTCTGGTGGAAGAACAATATAAAGAACAATTTAAAGAACTACTGCAGTTTTTAAAGAATGAACGCCCGGAGATAACCGGAATGCTGGAAAAGATGCAAAAAAATATTGATCAGTTGGACTTTAATCAACTGATCCTCAAATTCTTGGAAGCAGATGACAGCTACTTTGCTGAAACTGCCGCACTTATTGAGGTTACGGCAGATATATTAATATTCACTGTCGATCATTCTCTGCGTCCATTCCTTAGGACTTGGGCTGAGCCATACTATGCAAGAATAGCGGAAGATGAGTTTAAATCCTGGAATTTTGCTAATATCTGTCCCTTTTGTGGCAGCAGATCGCACTTTAGTCGGCTTAGGGCTGCAGATGGCCGCAGATTCATGTTCTGCGACCAATGTTTTACTGAATGGGAAACCAGAAATATTTATTGCGTCCACTGCGGCAATGATAGTCCGGATACAATTCAGTATTTAACAGTAGAAGGGGATCTGGCTTTTCAAGTCTATACCTGTGAAGAATGCAAGGGTTACCTTAAGACTTTTGACGAACGTCAAAAAGGCGATAAAACAGATCTTTTCATAGCTAATATCGAAACAGTATATCTGGATATAATGGCTCAGGAAAGAGGGTATAGCAGTCATGATAATGGCTAATGCATTTTATTAAGAATACTAACATTAGTCAAGGCACTTCTTTAACTCCAAGATTAAAGGGGCTGCAACGAAACTCAGGTTTCATTGCAGCCCCTTGGTTATTTTACAATTCCTCTTATTAATTAGATTTTATCGATCCTGGCAGCTGAGACTTTATACTCGGGTATTTTGGCAACCGGGTCGAATACTTCAGCTTGAGTAAGGATATTAGCCGCAGCTTCGCTGAAGTGGAAGAAGGTAAATACAACTCCAGCCGGCACCATTTCGGTAACTTGTGCGTTAACCTCAATTGAACCTCTGCGGGTAACGAGTTTTACTTTTTCGTTATCAACTATATTTAATGCGGCCGCTGTTTCAGGATTGATCTGAACAACGTTGGAGGGCATAAATTCATTAAGAGCACTCGATCTTCTGGTCATAGTGCCGGTGTGATAATGGAACAGACTGCGCCCGGTTGAAAGTATCAACGGGTATTCCGCGTCGGGGAGCTCATAAGGTTCTTTAAACTCAATGGCGTGGAAAAGCCCTAAGCCTCGATTGAATTTCTCCCCGTGGAGGATAGGTGTTCCAGGATGTTCCTCATTGGGACAAGGCCAATGAATGCCGGTGTTATCAATACGCTGATAATTAATACCAGCATAAGAGGGCGTTACAGTCCTGATTTCCTCAAATATTTCTTCGGGGGAACTATAGTTCATAGGATATCCCAGACGATTGGATAATTCGCAAATAATCTGCCAATCAGGATGGGCATCTCCTTTAGGAGTGATTGCCTGGCGAACCCGCTGTACCCTTCTCTCGGTATTACTAAAGGTGCCGTTCTTTTCTGCAAAGGTTACACCGGGGAATACAACATCAGCTTTCATAGCTGTTTCGGTCAGGAATATATCCTGGACAATCAAAAGCTCAAGATTGTCTAAAGATTCACTTACATGGGTGATATCGGGGTCACTAACCATAGGATTCTCTCCAAAAACCATCAAACCTTTGATTTCGCCATGATGAGCTTTATTAACCACATCAGGAATTGTCAAACCGTTATTCGGGGATAAAGGAACCCCCCATGCTTTCTCAAATTTTGCCCGAATATCGGGATTAGTAACCGCTTGATATGCGGGATAGCTGACCGGCAGTGCGCCCATATCACATGCTCCCTGCACATTATTCTGTCCGCGCAGGGGGTTGACACCGGTTCCTGCTTTGCCCAGGTTTCCAGTTAAAAGCGCTAAATTACACATGGTTTTTACATTATCAGTTCCGGTGCTGTGCTGGGTAACTCCCATGGCATAACATATCGAGCCTCTCTCAGCGGTAGCATAAATGCGGGCGGCTTTTCTGATATCTTCAGCATCAACACCGCATATCTCGGCAGCATACTCGGGGGTATATTTTTTTACTACTTCAGCTACTTGTTCATAGTTTTCGGTTCTATTGGCGATAAAGTCTTTGGCGTCAAGACCTTCCGTGATTATAACGTTCATCATAGCATTTACCAATGCTACATCTGTCCCGGGTCGAAACTGTAAATAAACATCAGCAATATCTGCCAGTTCAATGTTTCGCGGGTCAGCCACTATTAGTTTTGCGCCATTATAACGAACATTTTTCCGAATCTTATATCCGATTATAGGGTGATTCTCGGTCGTATTTGTGCCTATTAAAAATACAGCTGTAGCATCCTTTTCCAATTCATTGATAGAGTTGGTCATTGCGCCACTGCCAAATGCTGCCCCCAGACCGGCGACAGTAACGGAGTGTCAGAGTCGTGCACAATGGTCAACGTTATTGGTGCCAATAGCTGCCCGGAATAACTTCTGCGCCAGGTAGTTTTCCTCATTGGTTGCTCTGGCCGAGGAAAACAGAGCTAATGCATCAGGTCCGTTCTTTGCTTTTATTTCTTTTATTTTGTTGGCGGCGAAATCCAGAGCTTCATCCCAGGAAGCTGGCCTTAACTCACCGTTTTCCTTGATTAAAGGTGTGGTTAGTCTATCTTCGGATTCAATGAAATCCCAGCCGAAGCGACCTTTTACACATAGCGCACCTTTATTTACAGGACTTAATTCTGAATCCCGAACAGAAGTTACGCCTACCACATGGTCATCCTTCACATTCAGTTCAAAGGTACAACCAGTACCGCAGTAGGTACAGGTAGTTAGCACACTTTGAGTCTGGTATGATCTGCCCTTGCCGGCTGACACTTTACTGGTCAGTGCTCCTACGGGACAAACCATAACGCACTGGCCGCAGAATACACAGGTTGAATCAGCCAGTTTGCCGTCAAAAACGGTGGATATCTTGGCATGATGTCCTCGGTCTTCTACATTTATGGCTTGTGCGCCGGTAATCTCTTCGCAAACTCGTACGCACTTGGTACACATGATACATTTATCATAATCTCTTTTTATAAATGGATTGGGGTCTTCTTTCGAAAAATGCGGCATTTCGTTAAGATAACGCGAATCGGTTACTCCGTACCGATAGCAGTAATCCTGCAGTTTACAGCTGCCGTCTCTTTCGCACGTATGACATTCCAGTTTATGGCGGGCCAGGAGCAGCTCCAGGATGATTTTTCTGGATTCAACTACATCCGGGCTTTCGGTTTCAATAACCATTCCATTTTCTGCCGGACTTACACAGGCAGCCATCAGATTAGGTCTGCCTTTAGCCTCGACTACACACATGCGGCATGATCCGGCCAATCTTAAATCAGGGTCATAGCACAGGGTGGGAATATCAGCGCCGGCTTGCTGACAGGCATCCAGAACCATTGTTCCTTTGGGTACCTGTATTTCTTTACCATTGATCGTTAATGTTATCATCGTTTTTCCTCCTTTCTTAAGAATTACACGATTTTCCGAGCATATTCATCAGCAAAATGCTTAATAGTTGATTCAATCGGGATGGGCGCTGCCTGTCCCAGACCACATAAGGCTGCTTTCTTCATTACCCTGGATAATAACAAAATGTTATCAATATCCTTCTGGGTTGCTTTTCCGCTATTAATCTTTTCCATTATTTCGCGGCAGCGGAAGGTACCTTCTCGGCAGGGGTTGCATTTGCCACAGGATTCATGTTCAAAGAATTTTGATATTCTGGAAACTATATCTACTATGTCGCGGGTCTCGTCCATTACGAATACGGCGCCTGATCCCAGGGCTGCACCGATGGCACCCATGGAGTCAAAATCTATCGGGGTGTCCAGGTTTGATTCAGGTATAAAAGCTCCTGATGTTCCGCCAACCTGAACGGCTTTTAATTTCTTACCGCCTTTTACTCCGCCGCCCAGTTTATATATTACGTCTCTTAATATATAATCGGTGGGTACCTCAAAGTATGTGGGGTTATTGGTGTCTCCTGTCAGGGTTAACACTTTGGTGCCCGGGTATTTGGCGGCTCCGATGCCGGCAAACCAGGCTGCTCCATTGGTTAAAATAGATGGGAGACAGGCAAAGGTTTCTACATTGTTTACCACGGTGGGCACTCCCCAGAGTCCTGCAACCCCCGGAAAAGGTGGTTTGAATCTGGGCTCTCCCCGGTGTCCTTCGATGGATTCAATAAGGGCTGTTTCTTCCCCGCATACATAGGCACCTGCGCCCATCCTGACTTCGATATTGAAATCTCCCAAGGCTCCCAGCTCTTTAGCGCTCTTGATGGCATTCTTCAGTAGTTTTACTATAAACGGGTATTCTCCCCGGCAATAGATATATCCCTGATTTGAGTCTATAGCTGCTCCGCAGATAGCCATGCCTTCTAATAGGGCTTGCGCGTTTTTTTCGCAGATAATCCGGTCTTTGTAGGTGCCTGGTTCGCCTTCATCTAAATTGCATACTACGTATTTGATCTCTGCATTTTTGGGTACAAAGCTCCATTTCATTCCAGCATTGAAGCCAGCTCCGCCGCGGCCTCTTAGTCCGGAACTCCTTACTTCCTGTATTAAATCATTGGGGTCCATTTTACGTGCTTTTTCTAAACCGACATAGCCGCCGATCTTTACATATTCATCGGCAATTTCAGGATTTATTTTGTCGGCGTATTCTAACAGCACACGCATTTCTTCAGCCATCCAATCCCCTCCTTTCTCTCTATTTATAGGCAGACAGAACCTGCGGTAATACTTCTGCGGTTACGTTGAATAACGGTTCGCTGTTTATAGTTATTACTGGAGTTGCCTGGCATTGCCCAACACACTCAGTAAGTTCCAATGTGAATTTGCCGTCAGAGGTTGTTTCTCCTACCTTTATACTCAGCTCTTTCTCTATTGCTTTTAATAATTCATCAGCTCCGGCTACATGGCAGGGGGCGCTTTCACACATACGAATTATATATTTGCCTCGCTTCTCAACAGACAAATAGGAATAGAAGGTTGCTACTCCATAAGCCTGGGCTTCGGAAATACCAAATACTCTCGCTGCTTCTGTAAGTGCTTCCCGGGGAATATAATTGAATTCTTGCTGCAGTGCATGGAAGGCTTCAATTATTCCGCCCTTTTGGTCTTTACAACTGGCTATGATATCTTTGTAATCAGCCATGATATCACCTCCTTCCCGGTTAAATATTATCTTCATCTAATTATCCCCAAGGGAATAGAAGGATGGGCATTTAAATACCAACCCTCTGTTCCCTGGAATCACTTAAAATGGAAATGCCTCCAGTCAAGGCGGAGGCATAAAAAAACCATTGTCAAAACCTTGCCTCATAAAGACCTTTATCAAGAAAACAGGGCAACTTGATCTGGGTCTCTTTCAGGCTCCTTTCCAACAACGGGAGGCTAATCCGTTTCCAGATTAACCCAATGGTTTTCTATCATGGCAGATTAGCTGTAGATAGAAAACTCGGAGCTATTATGTTTCAAAAGTAAAATTAATAAATAATAGTTTTTAGTCCGAGTGTTAATTACCAGGTAATAATTAATTCCATCCTTTATAAAATTCGATAAAATTATAAAAATACCTGCAATATATCGCGGTAAGTTTTTCATATAAATAGAGGCAATATAAAAGATAACATAATATTATGCTATTTATAGAAGTAAATTAGAATGTTTCAGTGTGGTAAAATATCAAAATACAGTTTCGCCGCTTAAAAAGGAGCGAGTTCTTTCATCCTGGGGATGATCGAAGATATTCTGAGCGTTTCCCTGTTCTACCATTCTTCCATCCCATAGAAAATATACTTCATCAGCAAGCCTGCGAGCCTGAAATAAGTTATGAGTTACCAGTATAATAGTAGTGCCCATTTCCCGGTTAATAAACTGAATGTGGTGTTCTATTTCCACTGCACTTTGCGGATCGATATTAGCCGTAGGCTCATCCAGAAATAAAACTCTGGGTCTAATAGCTAGAGCACGGGCGATAGCCACTTTTTGTCGTTCTCCGCCTGATAGATTGCGCGCGTCTGCTGTAATAAAAGCGGACATGCCCATTAATTCGAGGCAGTTTTCAACTGTGTTACGAATCTCAGACTCTGGTGCTCCTCTTACTTTTAATCCGTAAGCTACATTCGTATACACAGTTCCCTCAAACATAAAAGCGGTTTGAGTAACCATGGCCATCTGCCGGCGCAGCTTTAATAACTGTTCTTTTCCCCAGCGAATATTTTCTCCCAGCACATCTACGGTTCCGGTGTCATTTCTGGTAAGCAAGGCCATGACACGCATCAAGGTAGTTTTTCCTGACCCGTTAGGGCCTAATATGGCATATATCTTTCGCCCAGGAATTGTGAGCTGGTCAATATGCAATACTTCGCGTTTGCCGTATATTTTAGCAATATTATGTAATTTGAATACCGGCGTCATTCTTGAAAGACCTCTTTTCCAAGAGATTAATTATCATAATAATGGAAAAGGAAATTAGCAGTAATACAATACCGATGCCGATGGCACGACTGTCCTCTCCCATTCGAGTTTCTAAAACAATAGAAGTGGTTAATACCCGAGTACTGCCTTCAATATTTCCTCCAACCAGCATCACCGCTCCTACTTCCGCCACGAGCCTTCCCAGAGCAGTGGTAAGGGCGGCAATTATGCCCATGCGTGATTCCCGTATTATAGCCCAGGCTGCCTGACGTCTTGAAGCTCCCAGGGTTACTGCGGTATCATAGACCTCCTGCCGCTGAGACATTACCGCTCTAGCGGTTAGACCGCAGATTATTGGAAATCCCAGCAATATCTGAGCACATATCATAGCAGTAGGTGTAAATAACAATTGAAACTGCCCGAATGGCCCACGGGTGGTTAAGAATAAATAAACTATGAGACCTGCCAAAACTGGAGGAAGCCCCATAAATGTGTAGGTTAAATTTAGGAACAGTCTACGCCCGGGTATGTCTTTCAATGCCAAAGCAGCTCCGATGGGTATACCCAGGCAGGCGGCAATAAGCAGAGCAGTCAATGATACCTGCAAGGATACAAGGGTTACGTGTATTATTTTAGGATCCATAGAAAAAATAAGCTGCAAACCTTCTTTGATACCCTGTATTATTATTTCCATAAAAACTCCTCTAAGACTGACTAACGGAAGAACTCAAAATAAAAGCCAGTGGAAAAGCCTGCCTGGGCAGGTATTTTCACCGGCTAAATTATTTAATATTATTTAATAGCTACAGCATCTGGAATAAACAAGGATTGACCATACTTATCCTTGCCAAACTCAGCTATCATTTTCTGAGCCTTTTCGGCGGTAATCCATTCAACAAATTTCATAGCTCCGTCATAATCTACATTGGCAAATTTTGCTTTGTTAACTGCGATAACACCGTAAGGATTCAGCATAGGGCTATCCTTTTCTACCACAATTTCAAGTTTATATTTATCCTTGAGAGCTAAATAGGTTGCCCGGTCAATTAAGGTATAACCTTTCATTTCATCGGCCATGCGGAAGGTATCGCCCATGCCTTTGCCCACATTTTTATACCAATCGCCTTCAGGTTTTAGGTTAGCTTTAGTCCATAAACTTAATTCTTTGGTATGGGTGCCGGACTTATCTCCACGAGATAGGAAGGTGGCTTTAGCTTTTAATATTTTGGTCATAGCTTGGGCTACATCTGTTTCGCCCTTAATTTTAGCAGGATCATCGGCAGGGCCTATAAGAACAAAGTCGTTATGCATAACATCTTTGCGATTAACCCCAAAGCCATCGGCAACAAATTTGTCCTCAGCTGCCCGGGAGTGAACCAGCAATACATCAACATCACCCTTGGAACCCATTTCCATAGCCTGTCCAGAACCCACAGCAATTACATTAATGGTATAGCCAGTATCTTTCTTAAACTCAGGAACCAATGCATCTAACAGACCGGAGTCCTGAGTGCTGGTGGTAGTAGCCATTTTCAGTATTTTTTCCGCTGCCGGTGCAGGAGCAGGTGCTGGGGTTTTTTCAGCTTCTTTGGCACAACCAGCCAAACTAACCAATGCAAATAATAACATAAGAATTAGGGCTAAACTTTTCTTTTTCATTTACTATCCAATCCTCCTTAGTTTATAAGGGTTTTCACAAAAGACTTATAAGTTACAAAATTAGCTCAACTCAAAATTTATGGGTCTGCAATTGCAAAGGCATTGAGACCCATCATAATCCGCTATGGCATCTCTCCTTTCCTCAATGGGAGGCGTAACCGTTTCCAGCAACACCCTTTCGGTTTATATCTCATAGCCGCACATACATTAGAAATATAAACTCGGAGACCATTATTTTTTTGGTTTTGATGTCTATTCTTAAAAAGTCCCGCAGTCAAGGTATTTTTATAGTAACAAAAGGGATGACCGAGGGGACTTTTTCATCAATATTAGCTTATTTACTTTATATTATGTTATACAAAATACATTTTTTATACAAGTATATCCTATTAATTAAATAGAATCGCCAGCTTACTTTAACGCAATAGCATGCGTTTAATAAGGTTCTATAATTGTTAAGCAAGTGAGGAAGGTGACAACTTATAACTCAATACCATACCTGCCAGGATGCTTTTATATCCTTTTTCATTACAAAAAAAGCGCCCTTTACAAAAAAGTAAGGGCAGAGAAAAAGATTGGGATTGGATACTAGAAAAAGTCTGTTCGTCTTCATTTTCCGGGGATGATACCCGGTGCAACCTGAACAGCAACTACAGATACGATCCGATCTTTTACTGTCCGGAAACGATATGATATCAGTAATATCACGAAAAAAGCCAGACCCTGTCGAAAAGGTCTGGCTAAAAGGCATATTACAATTGGCCCTCTAAGCTTACTCCTTTCCACACTGGGAGGCGCAACCGTTTCCCGTTACACCCAACGGTCTCAAAACCATAGTCAATGCTTTAGGTAATGAGACTCGGAGACTGAAGACTGAAAAAATAACTTATTCTAATAACAATTATCTTACACATATTTTCTTATTATTGCAACTAAAAAAAATTCCGATGGTATAGCTTTTATCAAAAAGCCTAACTTGGCAAGAGACTTTATTTAATGGTATATATAAATGGATATAATAACCACAACTTTTATAAATTTGAGGTATAGAACGTGCATGAATTATCCATCATGGAAGGCGTCATGAATATGGTCAGAGAGAGTGCTCAGCAAAACGGGATCATGAAGGTTAACAAGCTCAAATTGGTAATTGGCAGGCTTACCATGGTTCTGCCGGACAGCCTGCAGTTCTGCTTCCAGGTATTAAGCCAGGACGATCTATTTCGGAATGCTGTATTAGAAGTTGAGCCAAGGGAAGTAATAATGAGATGTATGGAATGTGAAACACAGTTTGCCAGGGAAGATCCTTACTGTTATATTTGCCCCGGATGCGGGGCAAACCAGGTGGAAATAGTGCAAGGGCGGGAATTGTTCCTTGACTATTATGAAGGAGAATGAACTATGGTGCAGATAAAAATGGAAAGTAATCTATTAGGCGCCAATGAAATGCTGGCGAGACAAAATCGCAGCTTGTTTGAACAGAAGGGAGTTCTGGTAATAAACCTGATGAGTTCTCCGGGTTCCGGCAAAACTACTATCCTGGAGCGAACCATTGATGTTCTGGACGGACAGTTGAAACTGGGAGTTATCGAAGGGGATCTATATACAGATCAGGATGCACAGCGCATAGACAAAAAGGGTGTCCAGGTTTTTCAGATTAACACCGAGGGTGCCTGCCATCTGGATGCAGGTATGATAGGGACGGCTTACAAACGCTTAACTACTGGTAATGAAGATATTATTTTTATTGAAAATGTTGGCAATCTGGTATGTCCGGCGGAGTTTGATCTGGGTGAGGAGTTGAGAGTTGTGGTTATGAGTACTACCGAAGGCAATGATAAACCACTTAAGTATCCTCTTATTTTTCACCAGGCACAAGCAATACTTCTCAATAAGATTGATCTGCTGCCCTACACTGATTTTAGTTTGGACAGATTCAGTGATGACCTTGCCCGGCTTAATCCCTCAGCTTTGCTATTTAAGGTCTCAGGCCGGACCGGTGAGGGCATAAAAACCTGGACCGAATGGTTACTGGGGGTGGTGGACAAGAAAAAAATAGGCCTTAATAACTGATTTTAGATAAAGCGTTGTTGCTAAGATATAGATGGGGATCAGAACAAATGACAGATAATTTTTTTATAGCTTACTTAGCCAAATTGCATACAAAGAGATAAGATTTATTAATAAATAAAATAAATAATATTTATATACATTGTGGAGTTAATAAATTTGCAGGTAAAATAGTTTTTTTGGCGAAGCATATAGTATGTTATAATTTTCACACAATTTAATAATTCCGAGCTTTGCAGCCTAAAGCAAAACGCAATGGAACAAAGCCTATGGGTGAATTTGGAAACAAATTCGCCTCCCGTGATTGGAAAGGAATGCAATTATACCAGCTTTCTATTTTTGAAGTGGTATAGCATGATGTGGTGTCGATTTTTATACGATTGGCATCTCGCTATTAATTAGTAGTCAAACTCCAGTCTCGGCTGGAGTTTTTTTTATGGACTACAAAGGATGCGAGGTATTTTTGGAAAGGAGTGATGAGAGTGGAACTAGTTAAACTTATCATCGACGGAAAGGAGGTTGAAGCCCCAGCTGGGAGTACGGTGCTCCAGGCTGCCGAGAACGCAGGGATCGATATCCCCAGGTTATGTTATGACCCAGAATTAAGTAAACTGGGAGCATGCCGCTTATGTGTGGTTGAAGTGGAAGGTAATCGCCTTTTGCCGGCTTCGTGCGTAACCCCTGTAATGCAGGGAATGGTAGTAAACACCGAATCACCTGCGGTAATTGAAGCCAGACGCACGATTCTTGAGCTAATGATTGCCAATCACCCCCTGGATTGCATGACCTGTGACAAAATGGGCGCATGTAAGTTGGCGGAATATGCGTATCGCTATGGTATAAAAGGTAGTTCATTTGCAGGTGAAAAACATGATTATGCCATCGATGACAGCAATCCGTTTATTATTCGCGACCTGAACAAGTGCATTCTGTGTGGTGCATGTGTGCGAGCCTGTGAAGAGATGACCGGTGCAGATAACCTGTCCTATTTAAATCGGGGTTTTAAACGCAAAGCTACAACAGCAGGAGATGTGGATTATATTGATTCAGATTGTGTTTTTTGCGGACAATGTGTTGCAGTTTGTCCTACCGGAGCCTTAACCGAGAAAAGCATGTCAGGGATAGCTCGCCGCTGGGAAATTGAACGGGTGAGAACTACCTGTCCGTTTTGTGGTACCGGCTGCAACTTTGACCTGGCAGTAAAAGACAAGAAAGTTATTGGGGTTTTATCCAACCCGGAAGCTCCGGTAAACGGCCGCAGTTTATGCGTTAAAGGCCGCTTTGGCTGGGACTTTATTTATAATGAAAACCGTTTGACAACCCCCCTTATAAAAAAGAATGGAAAGTTTGAACCAGCTTCCTGGGATGAGGCTTATGATTTAATTGCTGAACGTTTTAATGCAATCAAAGAAAAATACGGTCCTGACTCTTTTGCTGCACTTAGTTCGGCTCGCTGTACCAATGAAGAAAACTTCCTGGTGCAAAAATTCAGCCGTGCAGTTATGGGTACCAATAATGTGGATCATTGTGCCCGAACCTGACACGCGCCAACTGTGGCCGGTCTGGCCACTACTTTTGGAAGCGGCGCGATGACAAACCCGATAAGTGATATCACTAATGAAGTTGAGCTCATGTTTTTAATTGGGACCAATCCTACCGAAGCTCATCCGATTATTGGCTATAAGATGAGACAAGCGGCTCGCCGGGGCGCAAAATTAGTAGTATGTGACCCGCGTCATATTGACCTGGTTGATGAAGCTGATTATTGGCTGCGTGTAAAACCAGGCCATGATATACCTTTGCTTAATGGACTAATGCATATAATTATTAAAGAAGGGCTCGAAGACAAGAAGTTCATTGAGGAACGCACCGAGAATTATGAAGAACTTAAGGCTATTGTGGAGAACTATACCCCAGAAAGAGTTGCGGAAATGACTGGTATTGCAGTAGATGACCTTTATGCAGTGGCCAGACTTTATGCAACAACTGATAAAGCTATGATATTTTATACCCTGGGTATTACTGAGCATATCTGCGGAACCCGTAATGTTATGAGTTGTGCCAATCTGGCTATGTTAACCGGACACCTGGGCCGTCCGGGGACCGGAGTATGCCCTCAACGCGGCCAGAATAATGTTCAGGGTGCCTGCGATATGGGAGCATTACCTAACGTATATTCAGGCTACCAGGCGGTAACTGTTGATGATGTCAGAGAAAAACACGAAAAAGCCTGGAGGGTTGCTCTTCCCAACAAGGTAGGACTAAAAATTCCAGAAATGTTTAAAGGTGCTCATGAAGGCAAAGTAAAAGCTATGTATATTTTGGGTGAAAATCCGGTATTAACTGACCCTGATGCAAATCATATCCGGGCGGCTTTGGAACATCTTGATTTTCTGGTAGTTCAGGAACTGTTCCTTACCGAGACAGCTCAATACGCAGATGTAATTCTGCCAGCAGCCAGCTTTGCTGAATGCGATGGTACTTTTACCAATACTGAACGGCGCGTCCAGAGGGTTCGCAAGGCCATTGAGCCAATACCCGGACAGGCCAACTGGCAGACCATTTGCCAGATGGTTACCAGAATGGGCTATCCCATGGAATATGGCAGCCCCAGAGAGATATGGGATGAGATGGCATCTCTGTCTCCCTCCATGGCTGGTATTAGTTTTAACAGAATTGACCAGCACAACAGCTTGCAGTGGCCATGCCCCACCTTGGAGCATCCCGGAACTCCGGTCCTGCATGTTGGCAAATTTACCCGTGGTCTGGGTTCATTCCAGCCCTCGGAACATATACCACCTGGAGAAATGCCCGATGAGGAATATCCGTTCCTGCTTTCCACCGGCAGAATACTCCAGCATTATAATGTTACTACCCCATATTCCAAAGGGATTAGCAGTATTTGGGATAAGGAAATGTCAGAGCTTAACCCGTTAGATGCTGAAAAATTAGGGGTCAAAACCGGTGACCAGGTTAAAGTGACCTCCCGCCGGGGAGAAGCGGTTACCCAAATCAAGGTAACTGATAGAGTTCTGCCAGGGGTAATATGGATGTCTTTCCATTATAGTGCAACACCAACTAATGCTCTTACTAGTGATAGCTTGGATCCGATTACAGGGACAGGTGAATACAAGGTGGCGGCAGTTAAACTTGAAAAGGTTTAGGAGGCAAATAAATGCGAAAGGTACCGGTAGGAGAAGCAGTGGGGCTTACACTTGGCTATGACATTACGAAAATCATCCCTGGGCGTGAAAAATACCGGGCCTTTCGTAAAGGACAAGTTATTACTCCGCAAGATATTACCAAGCTCTTGGATATAGGTAAAGAGCATATATATATCTGGGATGCAGATGAAAAAATGATCCATGAAGACGAAGCTGCCCTGCGATTGGCTCAATTGGCCGTTGGTCCTGGTCTCACTTGGACTGAGCCCAATCAAGGCAGAGTTAACATCTGGGCCGATCATGACGGACTTCTCAAAGTTCAAGTTGAACAGCTGAATCGGATCAATAATCTGGATGAAGTTGTTTTTGCTACCCTGCATAATGACCGGGTTGTAAATGCAGGGCAGACAGTAGCTGGAACCAGAGTGGTTCCGGTTGCGGTAGATTATCGAGCAATTGAAGCTGCCGAAAATATTTGCGCAGGATTAGTGCCGATGTTGATGATTAAGCCATTTTTACCTTTATGGGTGGCAGTGATTACAACCGGTACGGAAGTAAATAGCGGGCGAATCAAAGATGGGTTTGCCAGGGTAATTCGTCAAAAAATTGCCCCTTTTGGAGGACGCTGGATGGGACAGGTTATTGTCCCGGATAATCCGAAAATAATTACACAGGAGATTCATAATTTTATTGCTGAAGGAGCAGGGTTGATTGTAGTTACTGGTGGCATGTCGGTTGATGCTGATGATACCACCCCTCAAGGAATAAGAGATACGAGTGCCAAGGTGGTTTTCTATGGAGCTCCGATTTTGCCTGGTTCCCAGTTTATGCTGGCTTATCAGGGACATATACCAATTTGCGGTGTGCCCGGAGGAGCCTTGTTCAGTCGCAAAACTACTCTGGATCTATTGTTGCCGCGTATATTTGCCGGGGATGTAATTAACCGCTCGGATATTGTGGACATGGGTCATGGTGGTCTTTGTGAAGAGTGCACAATTTGCCATTTTCCTCAGTGCCCATTTGGCAAGTCTACCTAGTTTTCAGAATAGGAGGATATGCACATGCTAATTGACGCAGGCTTGGAAGAGGTACAGACAGAGCTTCTCAAGCATTGCCAGGGTTTAAAAACAGAAATGGTCTCTATTTTGGAAGCTGTGGGACGAGTTAGCGCAGAAGATCTGTATGCAGATTGTGATCTTCCACCTAGACAACAGTCAGCAGTGGACGGGTATGCGGTTGCTGCTGAAAATCCGATGGAAAAAGGTAAATACTATATTGCAGGACATTTATTGCTG
>JAQVWS010000147.1 GCA_028709585.1 Syntrophomonas sp.
ACATTTCAAGTTGCGAATGGTTGGAATGAAGTCGTAAGTTCACCGAAGCAAATACTGCACGGGATCTAATTTTGTCATAGATGGCAGGATGATTTGCAATTGCGCGGTTCTTTTTTTCGGTATTTTCTGCTCGCACTTGTTAAGCTGAGTAGTGTATGCTGTTTTTTTGGGGCGAGGTTTAATCAGCTATTTTCCCCGCCAGAAGAGTCCAGAATGCAGTCATTTACATGTAAATTCCTACGTCCCATTGGCCGTTATATTGCCACAGACCGGGCAAGTCGATTTTCTCTCCACTTTAATTTCCTGAAAATACATCCCTAATCCGTCAAAAACAAGCAAACGTCCTGCTAAGTTTTCTCCTACTCCCAGCAACAGCTTAATGGTTTCCATTGCTTCAATGGTACCGATAATACCCGAAGCCGTTCCAATCACCCCCAGCTCTGACGGGTTCTTGTATCTAGGTTTGGGTGGTTCAGGTAAAACACAGCGGTAACAAGGCCCTTGCCCTGGCAAGACCACCATTACCAGCCCTCCAAAGTTTGTAACCCCAGCCACTACCAGCGGTTTTTTCAGCCGTACACAAATATCATTGACCAGATAGCGGGTTGCATAATTATCTACAGCATCAACTATTATATCGTAAGGACTTATTATCTCTTCTGCATTCTCCTTACTGACCCGAATCGGATATGTATTAACTCGAACATCCGGGTTTAAATCTTTCAAGGTTTGTTTGGCTGATTCAACCTTAAGCATACCCAATCTTTTGGTGTTATGCAAGATCTGGCGCTGGAGGTTGGATATATCCACCTGATCATAGTCCACCAGACCAATTTCCCCTACCCCAGCTGCGGCCATATAATAAGCTGCTGGCGAACCAAGGCCGCCACTGCCGATAATCAGCACTTTTGATTGTAAGAGCTTCTGCTGACCGGCTTGACCAATTTGGCTGATCATTATTTGCCGGCTGTAACGTTTGAGATGATCGTCAGTTAACTCTATCATTTCATCTAGCCCCCTCAGATGAAAACCTCCCATTGTGTTCTAAGCTATGCTATTTGCGAATATTGACAACCTTGGTGAGCTTTTTAGTCGCCCCATATTTTTGTAATTTACGAACAACTGTAGGTTGGCTGACCCCCAATACTTCAGCCACCTGATAAGTGTTTTGGTATTGTTTATAGGCCTTATCATATAACTGCCTTTCCACCTCTTCCACGGCTTCCTCAACGCGCATTAATCCGTTTACAGATACGTTACATGCACATCCCTTTCCTCCTGTTAACTGAGCTGGCATATGTTTTGGTCTAATCACCTCTTCTTCGGTAATTAAAACTAACCTTTCAATCAGGTTCTCCAGTTCTCTTACATTGCCTGGCCATTCGTAATTTTCCAAGATATCTATTGAATCTTGATTTAAAAAATGGCTTTTCGAGTATTTGGCATTAAATTTCTTCAAAAACTGCATGGACAAAAAGTAGATATCTTCCTTTCTTTCCCGCAACGGTGGAATCCTAATTGGTATCACATTCAAGCGATAATATAAGTCCTCCCGGAATTGTTTTTCCTCAATTTGATTTTCCAAATCCCGGTTTGTAGCCGCAATAACTCTTACATTCACCTGAATAGATTTATTTCCCCCAACTCGTAAAAAGGTTTGATCCTGGAGAAATTCCAGTATTTTGGGTTGTAAAGATAAAGGCATCTCGCCAATCTCATCGAGGAAAAGTGTCCCTTCATTGGCCATTTCTGCCAAACCTATTTTACCTTCTTTCTTGGCACCGGTAAACGAGCCTCCTTCATAACCAAACAGTTCAGACTCGAAAAGAGCTTCAGGAATAGCTGAACAGTTTATCTTAATAAATGGTTGTTTTTTTCTATTACTTGTATAATGCAGCAACCTGGCAATCACTTCTTTTCCTACTCCAGATTTACCAGTAAGCAGCACGGTTGAATCAGTTTGCGCTACCCGCAGTGCCAGTTCCAGTATATTTTTCATTTGTTGGCTGCGGGAAACAATGTTATAGCTGCCGTTCTGAATCTGTAAGTCCTCTATCACGTTCTGATAGCGAGAATTCATTCTAATATGGTGTTCCAATTGTTCTTTAAGATAATTCAACTCAGTAACATCAATGCAGTTGGTCACAACATTAGAAATATTTCCTGTTTCATCAAGTATAGGAACGCTTTCAACCATAATTCGCCGACCGTTAGGAACATTGGTCAGAATACTGGCCGGACATTTTCTATTTATGACTTCTATCGTTGCCGAATCACAGATTACTCCTTCTTTTACCAGCTGAAACACGCTCTTGCCAATCACCTGTTCTTTGGTTATTCCCTTTGTCCTGCAGGCAGCTTGGTTAGCTATAGTAGTTTTACCTTTTCCATCAGTTACCCAGATTCCAACCGACGCTAAATCAATAATTGCTTCATATGCTTTATTTAACTTCTGAGCTAGTGCAAGTTGTTGATCAAGCGAAAGATCCCTTGAACCTTGATCTGTAAAAGTATCATCAGCGATTCTTGTATCGGAATTTGCATTATTCATGCTCAGCTACTCCTTTCAAAATAGAGATGCTTCCACTCAATTATACAACACGGATCGAGAAGTTGTAAGATCCCAATAAAAGGGGGATTACTTAACCAAATCCAAAATGAATAATTGATCCAAATTAGTCTTTAGGCTTTTTGCGTTTTTTGATTAAACTCCGCGCCGAGTAGAAGGAAACAGAGAGCTTTACAATACTCTGCATGGTTCATACATAAAACATCTAAGCACCATGATGGTGCTTAGATGTTTTGAGATGTATTAGGTATAATTTATTATTTAAATCAGTATTATTAGGCTCAATTTCCCTATTTTGATAAACCTAATGCTTTATGTTGTTCAATTAATTTTGGAGTGGCTTCATCACATATCTTGCGGAACTCTTCACCAGTAATGTGCATGGGTTTTAGACCAACTTTTTGCATAATATCTTTAAACCCAGGATCTTCCAGGGATTTATTAAACGCTTCTTGCAAAACCTGCTTGTTTTCCGGCGGAGTACCTTTGGGAACTGCAAAAGCAATCCAGGATTCAATTGCTGTGTCATAACCCAACTCCTTTAGGGTTGGAATATCAGGCAATTCCTCCCAACGTTCAGCATCTGCCACAGCCAAAACGCGCATTTCCCCATTTTTCACAAACGGCAGGGTATCATTTACATTCTGCAGCATTGCATTAACGTGCCCGCCTAATAAAGATGTAGCACACTCTGGTCCTGAATTATGCGGCACAAAAGTAAATTTAACACCCTCAGCATTCCCCAATTCTATGAAAGGTATTACATTGGGGAAACCAGTAGCAGCATAGGAAATATTTTGGGTCTTGGCTGCTGCAACCAGATCTTTTATAGATTTATACGGTGAATCACTCTTAACGGCAATAGCGTATTTATACTTTCCATATGTCCCCAGAAATTCAAAATCATCAATTGTATATGGCACATTCATGGTATGGGGAGACATGGCTGCGGCCATAAAGGTAACCATGCCAAAAGTGTATCCATCTTTTGGTGCTTTTGCTACCTCACCGACACCTATAGTGCCACCGCCTCCTGTTTTGTTAACCGGGTTAATAGGCTGTCCCAACTGTTTTTCCATTGCTGTCGCTATAGTCCTGGCGCTAAGGTCTGTCCCAGACCCGGCTGAAAAGTTAATAATCTGAGTAATTGGTTTTGATGGAAATTTTGCTTCCTTGCCATTATCACATCCTGTAATTATCATGACTGAAAAAGTTAACATTAAAATTAATGCAATAAGCATAGGTTTCTTTTTCATTCTAGACCAGCCTCCTTCTTTTTTTATTAGAAATAACGAATAATAGTTTTAGTTCTGTCCCCTTCTAATATCACCTCCAAGGAAAAGATTTTCTACCCACTAGGCTTTAGTAAGCGCTTCTTGTTCCAATCGTTTTTTATCTTTTATACTGTTGCGGATAATGGTGTAGACTGAAAATGCTGTTATAATCCACAATACGATACAAATAGGACTAGAGAAAAATATATCCACACTACCACCTGACACCAGAAGAGCTTGCCGCAAATATCTTTCAAATATTGGCCCTAGAATAAAACCAATTACCATTGTGGCCGGCGAAAAACCAAATTTAACCATTATATACCCTAATACCGCGAAACAGAGCATCACCCATATATCACCAATACTTTGATTAATGGCATATGTCCCAACCACACAAAATGCTAATACAATGGGATATATAATATTTGTTTTCAACGAGGCTAAACGCGCAAACTGTTTAGCAGAGAACCAGGCTATAACAAACAAAACAAGGTTTGACATGATCAAGCCTCCGTAGATTCCATAAACCACCTGAGGTGCTTCCCTGAAAATAAACGGACCGGGTGTAAGTCCTTGAACTAAAAAGGCCCCCATTAAAATTGCTGCCACAACATCACCGGGTACTCCAAAAGCCAGCAGGGGAATAAGGTTTGCACCACAAACTGCATTATTAGCGGCTTCAGGTCCGGCAACGCCTTCAATAATACCCGTCCCAAACTTTTCTGGATGTTTCGATGCGCGTTTGGCCATATCATAGCCCAAAAAAGCGGCCAAAGTTGTTCCCAAAGCTGGAAGAGCCCCAATTGCACATCCTATTAATGATGATCTCCCAATGGTTGGAAGCAAATATTTATATTCTCTAAGACTCAACCGTGAATCATCGGGGTGTTGCGGCGGTGGCAAATGGGCACTAATCTTACCCTTAGCGATGTTTTCAATTTGAACGAGAATTTCTGATACTGCAAGTAAACCAATTAGCATGCCGATTAAGTCGATGCCTTTGGTTAAGGTTGGTATGTCAAAGGTCATACGGGGTAACCCTGTCATAGCATCGATTCCTATCAAGCTAAAGAGTACTCCTAACATTCCCCCTACAAGTCCTTTGGCAAAGTTCTTCCCTACCAGCGCCCCTATTATAGTTAGAGCAAATAACATTAAAACACTGTATTCCCCGGGGCCAAACTTGAGAGCAAATTGAGCCACAGGACCGGCTACAAGTATTAAAACAATGCAGCTGAATATGCAGCCATGTACAGAGGCAACCAGCGCAGTCTTTATGGCTTTTATCCCTTGTCCCTTCCTGGCCAGCTGAAAACCATCCGCCACTGTCGCTGCTGCCGCCGATGTGCCAGGAGTGGCCAGAAGAATCGCTGATATACTCCCCCCAAAGATTCCGCCGTTGTAAGCACCTAACAACATAATCAGAGAAGTAGTTGGATCCAAGGTCATGGTCAAAGGTATGACCAA
>JAQVWS010000148.1 GCA_028709585.1 Syntrophomonas sp.
GAGATGGAACCCCAAAATGGATACCTACATTTACATGGAACGTAACGGAATCTACATTATTGATTTACAGCAGACGGTAAAGAAGTTTGACGAAGCTTACGCTTTCATCAAAGAGGTAATCGCAGATGGCAAAGGAGTACTATTTGTTGGTACTAAAAAACAGGCTCAGGAAACGATCAAGGATGAAGCCAAACGATGCGAGATGTTTTTTGTTAACCAGCGCTGGCTGGGAGGCATGTTGACCAATTATAAAACTATCCGCAAACGTGTTTTTCGCTTAAAAGAGCTGGAGAGAATGGAAGCGGAAGGAAGCTTTGAAGTACTAAGCAAAAAAGAAGTTGCCAGGCTTAAAAATGAAGAAGAAAGACTGGAAAGGTTTTTAGGCGGGATAAAAGATATGGATAAACTGCCTGGGGCGGTTTTTGTAGTTGATCCGCGCAAAGAAAAGATAGCGGTAGCAGAAGCCAGGAAGCTGAATATACCAGTAGTGGCAATAGTTGATACCAATTGCGACCCCGATGAAATTGATTATGTTATTCCCGGGAATGATGATGCTATCAGGGCGGTAAGATTAATAACAGCTAAGATAGCAGATGCAGTGCTAGAAAGCAAACAAGGAGAACAGATTACCGCATAAGATTTTGTTAGGGGTGAATGGGTTTTCCTAGACACCCCTTTTCTATGAAAAGAGTTAATCCAAAATGAGGAGGTTTTAATATGGAAATAACAGCTGCAACAGTAAAGGAATTACGGGATAGAACCGGAGCAGGCATGATGGATTGTAAGAAAGCATTACAAGAAACCAGTGGAGATATTGAAAAAGCTATTGATGAGTTAAGGACCAAAGGATTGGCTAAGGCTGCTAAAAAAGCAGGCCGGGTTGCCAGCGAAGGAGTTATTGTGTCCTACATTCATGGCAAAGGCCGTATTGGAGTATTGGTAGAACTGAACTGTGAGACCGATTTTGTAGGAAATACCGAAGAATTTAGGCAATTAGCCTATGACATTGCCATGCAGATCGCTGCTACCAATCCTGATTATTTGTCACGAGAGAAAGTGCCTGAGGAAGTCTTGATTAGAGAAAAAGACATATTAAAGTCGCAGGCATTGGAAGAAGGAAAACCCGAAAAAATAATAGATAAAATGGTGGAAGGACGTATTGAAAAATATTATAAGGAACATTGCCTCCTTGAGCAACCATTTATTAAAGATGGCGATAAGACCATTCAGCAGCTAATACACGAAAGCATATCAAAATTTGGAGAGAATATTTCCATTCGCAGGTTCACTCGTTATGAAGTAGGCGAAGGCATAGAAAAAGAAAAAGACGATTTTGCCGCTGAAGTTTTATCTTTAGTAAAATAAAAACTATAAGAGACAGTGGCTATGTGAATATAGGGCTGTGGGAGGTAATTGCATGCAAGATCCCCAATATAGAAGAGTAGTATTAAAACTTAGCGGTGAAGCTTTAGCCGGAGATAAGGGTTATGGTATTGAGCATGGAGTTATCAGCTCTATTGCCAGACAGATTGTAGAGGCAGCTCGCAAAGGTGTGGAAATTGCTATTGTGGTTGGCGGAGGCAATATTTGGCGAGGGATATCTGGAAGCGCTACCGGTATGGACCGAGCGACCGCTGATTATATGGGGATGCTAGCCACGGTTATCAATTCCTTAGCCCTTCAGGATGCCTTGGAAAATGAAGGTATGGTAACCAGAGTAATGTCCGCGATAGAGATGAAGGAGGTAGCCGAGCCTTATATTCGGCGTCGGGCCATTCGCCATCTGGAAAAAGGGCGGGTGGTAATATTTGCTGGTGGCACAGGCAATCCTTACTTTTCCACTGATACTACGGCAGCCTTACGATCGGCTGAGATTGAGGCAGAGGTTATCCTGATGGCCAAAAAAGTTGATGGAGTTTATGATTCTGACCCGGTTAATAATCCGGAGGCAGTAAAATTTGACCGTCTGGATTATATTGATGTAATCAACCGGGGCTTAGGGGTTATGGATTCAACAGCGGCCTCACTTTGTATGGACAATAAGATTCCTATTATTGTATTTAATCTGACCGACGAGGGTAATATTTTGAAAGTAATAATGGGTGAAAAAATCGGTACTTATGTAGGGAGGTAGAAGGATGATAAATGAAATTATCGAAGATGCCGAGGATAGAATGAAAAAAGCCATAGAATATCTAAGCAGCGACTTTGCTGGTCTTAGAGCAGGGAAAGCCAACCCGGCTATGCTGGATAAGATTATGGTTACGTATTATGGCGCATCAACACCGATAAATCAACTTGCTAACATAAACGTACCTGAAGCTCGGCTATTGGTTATAAACCCTTGGGATAAAGGCAGTATAGCTGATATTGAAAAGGCTATTATGAAATCTGACTTGGGGGTTAATCCCAGCAACGATGGTAATGTTATTAGAATTTCCATTCCTCAGTTGACTGAAGAACGAAGAAAAGACCTGGCCAAAGTTGTAAAAAGACGCGGCGAGGAAGGAAAAGTTGCCATTCGCAATATTCGCCGCGAAGCCAATGATATGATTAAAGCTGCAGAAAAGGAAAAAGTAATTTCTGAAGATGGCTGTAAGACAGGGCAGAACGATATTCAGAAGCTTACTGATAAATATATCAAAGACATAGACCAGGTGATTATAAACAAAGAAAAAGAAATAATGGAAGTATAACCAGAACATATGCAAATATTAGTTGAATTATGGTAATAGTAATGGTTATAATAGTGGCATACCCCCATTTTCGGGGGTTTTGTTAATTGTGGCAGGAAAAGAGGTATAATAGTAATAATATGATTGAAAAGGCAATTGACAAAAGCCGGATACCACAGCATATTGCAATTATTATGGATGGAAACGGCAGATGGGCCAGTAAGCGATTATTGCCAAGAACAATGGGGCACAGAGCAGGAATGGGAGCTTTGAAAACCATTGTTAAAGCATGTAACGAATTAAAGGTACCATATCTAACCGTATTTGCGTTCTCCACTGAAAACTGGAAAAGGCCGGTAATTGAAGTCGACTTTTTAATGCGTCTGCTGATTGAGTTTTTACATAAAGAGTTGACGGAATTACATGAAAATAATGTGCGAATTCATATCTTCGGTGATTATGGGGAAATTCCCATGGACTGCCAAATTGAAATAAAGGAAGCATTACACCTTACCCAAAACAACAGCGGTCTGGTTTTTAATATTGCGTTGAATTATGGAGCTCGTCAGGAGATTATTGAGGCAGTTAAACAGCTGAGCCAGAGAGTAACTACCCAGGACATCAAGCCGGAAGATATAAATGAAGAGGTATTTTCCCAATTATTATATTCCGGAACTATGCCTGATCCTGACTTATTGATTAGGACTGCTGGAGAAATGAGGATTAGTAATTTTATGTTATGGCAGATTGCCTATACCGAGATTGTAGTTTGTGATACCCTGTGGCCAGATTTTACTCGGGCGGATCTGATACAAGCGATTAAGGAATATCAGAGCAGAGATCGAAGGTTTGGCGGTTTAGGCCAAGGATCGGCGGATTGATATAGATGCTTAGAACACGTATAATTACTGCAGTTATTAGTATACCGCTCTTGATAGGATTATTGTATTTGGGAGGGGTGTACTGGCAGTGTTTTGTTGCCCTATTAACGGGAATAGCCCTGTTTGAATACTTTGCCATGATGCGCCATAAAGGCTTAAAGCCTATGGTATTACCTGCTTATATTATTGCCGGCATATTGCTGTTCCGAGAACAGCTTTCTTCATACCTGCCAGGATTGTTTTTTGGGTCATTATTTTTAATGATAGTTATTCTGGTGTTCACTTACCCGCGCTTTCGTTTTGAAGATGCAGCATTTAGCTTTTTTGGCACTTTCTATATAGGATTTCTTTTCAGCTATGCTCTGGCTATTGCTCAATTAGACAAACCGTTTTACTATCTGCTGCTGGTTTTCATCCTGACTTGGGCCAGCGATGTAGGAGGGTATCTATTTGGTAAATTGTGGGGAAAAAATAAGCTTAGCCCCCAACTAAGTCCCGGCAAAACCTGGGAGGGAGCTTGGGGAGCGGTCCTTTTGACAATTGTCCTGGCTCTCCTATTCAACGGTTTGGCTAAGATAGAAAATCTAAATCTGTTTTCTACTGTATTGCTGGGGATATTAGCCAGTGTAACCGCCCAGGTAGGAGATCTATTAGAGTCAGCCATGAAAAGATTTTTTGCGGTAAAAGATTCCGGTCATATCATACCCGGACATGGGGGCGTATTAGATCGCTTTGACAGTTTTTTGCTGCTATTGCCCGTAGTTTACTATTTCCTGGTTTTATTAGCATGACGAGGGGAATAAATATTTAAGGGCGAGGTGATAATGATTGGATCCTGAATTGCTTAAAAGCCTGAAAAAAATGGTCAATATTACCATTGGGGTAATGGTCTTAATTTTCATATATCTTTTATTTACTTATCTGATGCCTTTATTAGTTAAAATAATGGCCTATCTGCCAGTTGTTCTCATGCCCTTTATTTTCGCTATCTTATTAGCATTATTAGTTGAACCGGTTGTGAATCTATTTGAGAAGTATGTGCGGCTTAATCGCAACTGGTCAGTCTTTTTCAGCCTGGTTCTGGTTATAGGCGGATTTTGTTCAGCAATAACGTTGCTTCTAATGGTGGTAATCCGTGAAATGTTAGGTTTATATCGTCTGGCGCTGGCCTATTCAGATCAGATTATTACCGAAGTAATGGCTTTCCTGAGTGATTTCAAGTTATTCTATATAAAATTGAACCTGCCGCCTCAGGTTGAGGACGTAATCAGGGACAATCTGCAAGATTGGCTAATATTTTTGCAGCGTTTGATGAATGCCAGCATAGACGGTTTATTGCAGGGGTTTGCCAGTTTGCCTGGTATATTGATATTTTTGGTAATAGCTACCGTGGCAACTTTCTTTATTATTAAAGATAGAGCCTTGATCAGAACCAGTATTATTAATTTTCTGCCTCCATCAGCCCGTTCCAAGACGAGAGAATTAATAGGCGAGTTATTTAGAACGCTGGTAGGTTTTATTAAAGCTTACAGTATACTAGTTACTATTACTGCTGTGATAACGATGGTGGCTTTGAAGATTATGGGTGTTAAGTATGCTTTAACAATAGGTATGTTAACCGGTCTGCTGGATATTTTACCGATAGTAGGAACGGGAGTAATTATGATTCCTTGGATGATATGGGAATTTTTATCCCA
>JAQVWS010000149.1 GCA_028709585.1 Syntrophomonas sp.
GTTTGCGGTTTGAATCATTGGAAAAAGCCTGGCGGGAGGCCACTGAAGCCGGGGACAGGGAACATGTAACTCCGTATATCTGGCGCAACAAAGATATTTTTAAATGTGGCAGTCTAAAACCGGATAGAGATTATTCAAGCATTCGGTTGAGCGTTGATCACATAGAGGATTTTGAACTGGTAACTGAAATATTTGCAGCCTTGTACAATGAGGGAAAACCGTTTTTGATGAATGATATTACCGAATTTTTACGGACAAAACCACACTTACTTGAATTAAACCAATCATTTATAGGTAAAGAAGGATATCTAAGCTTATGGAAACCGGATCATTAACGATATAAATATTATCAACGAAAGTTTGTGATATAAATAATGAGCCAGACAAATTCGATTCTGTTTCGTTGTGATGGGGCGGAAGATATAGGGTTAGGGCATATTGTTCGTTGTTTGGCCCTGGCGGAAGAATTAAAAGACGAATATGATTGTCGAATCACGTTTGCTGTTCTTCGGGGCAAACCAGGGATAGAAATGATAAAAGGTAAAGGCTATCCAGTAATCACTGTAATTAATAATTTAGATGTTTTTAACCAAGAAGAATTTTTGCAAAATGCGATTCAGGAAAGTAGTTGTAATGTAGTTATAATGGACTTCCGGGAAGATATTTCACTGGCTTTTCTGCATGCATTACGCATTCAGGGAATTATCCTGGTTGATATAGATGATCCACAAGAGAAGCGGCTGGCAGCTGATCTGGCTTTTTATCCGCCTGTCCCCCAGGTTAAAAAAATGGATTGGTCAGGTTTCCAGGGACAGCTTATGGCAGGTTGGGAATGGGTTATTCTTCGTAAGGAGTTCATTACCATTGCTAATCAGCAACGGATTTCGAACGGGAGGCTGCATTTACTGGTTACTATGGGAGGAAGCGACCCAGCTGGATTCACCTTAACTGTCATTGAAGCGCTGGATTTACTTGAGGATGATTTTGACACAACCGTAGTACTGGGAGCTGCATTTTCATGGGAAAAAGAGTTAAATTCATTATTGCTGAGAACTAAGCGTAAATTCAGGATATTAAGAAGTATTGAAAATATGGCCGGTGTTATGGCTCAGGCAGATTTGGCCATAGCTTCTTTCGGGATGACCGCATATGAGTTGGCCTATATGGGGGTCCCAACACTATTTGTGTGCTTAACCGATGATCATGCTGAGTCGTGTCAGGCTTTTGTTGATGCCGGGATAGCTATGTGTCTTAAGAATAATAATATGGACAACAATTGGGTTGATAAGATTCAAGTGCTGCTATCCCAAAAAGGTATATTGGACGGAAACATTGCCCGAAATATAGGATTTGAAAATGGTGCTGCCCGGGTAGCGAGCAAACTAATAGAGAGGGTGGAAAACAATGGATAATATTAAATGGGAAAAGCTTAATATTATATCCGGAGAATACACTAATCCCATTTTTACCTGCCATAGGCCTTGTCCAATATGTAATTCGATAAATGCCAAGTCAGTATGGGGACTTAATGGTTTTCAGTTTTTTACAGATAATCCAACGATAGAAAAAAAAGTTGATATTAAAGTACAACAATGTATGAATTGTTATGCTATATATTTAAATCCAGCCTATTCGCAAATAGGGTTTAAATATCTTTTTGATGAAGCGGGCTGCTCTTATGGTTCCCGCAGTAGCTTTAGGGTTAATGAAGAAATAGGATGGCTGAAACAACGTAATCTGCTGAAACCAGGTTTACATGTTTTAGATATTGGCTGCTACAAAGGTCAGTTTCTGGCAGCATTACCGGAAGAGATTATCTGTACAGGAGTGGATATTGATCATAATGCTATCGAATATGCTCAGAGTCAATATGGTTCTACCCGCCTAAATTTTATTTGTGCTGATTTTGAAAAAATGGACTTAGAAATTCAACCAGACCTTATTACTATGTACCATGTTTTAGAACATCTTCCCAATCCTTTAGAGGTTTTAAAGCGACTTCGGTTATTGGCAAATGATAGAACCAAACTACTAATTGAAGTGCCAATTCTTGAAAATGGATCTACCAATGATATAAATGGCTTTTTTTCGGTGCAGCATATGACCCATTTCAGTCGTAACAGTTTGAATAAGCTGGTTTCATTAGCCGGGTGGCAAATAAGGGAGAAACAGGAACAAGCTGATTATAATGGATGTAGAGTTATTTGTGAACCAGATGGCTTCAGACAGGTAGATAGTGCTCCTAATGATTTATCGTTATGTTATAAATATTTATCAAATTGGTATCAGGCATTAGTTGATGTTGAAGACACCTTGGCTAAACACCAGGAATGTAATAAGTGGATTATATGGGGAGCAGGGCTGCATACAGAAGTTCTATATCAGACTACTTCTTTTTTTACGAATCTTAAGAAACGTGAGTATATCATTGTTGATAGTGATCCACAAAAGCAAGGCAAGAAATGGCGAGGAATTAACATCTATAATCCGAATATTCTAAAGGATTGTATTTTAGGTGATAGGAAAATACTGATATCGAGCTACGGAAGTCAGCCAATAATCGAACAGATATTAATTAATATGGGTATTAATCAGGAGAATATAGTGACTCTGTATAAACAAATTAAGGTTTACTAATAAATGAAGGTATTTAAACAAGAACCGTATTGGGCACTCAGACTCAGTAAATAATTAAAGTGACAAAATAAAGGAGAAGTTGATAGATTTGTTTAACATTAGACCACATCAAGTATTTCATATGGTCAAACCAGAAGACAGAAAAATTACTGTGCAACTGCCAACAAGCAGGACAGCTTTAAGTGCTTTGGAAACTTTTATTTTAATGGCCCTTTTTAAGGCGATAAAGCCCCAAAAGGTTTTCGAGTTTGGTACATATTTGGGTGAGACTACTTTAACTTGGGCGTATAACCTGGAAGGAAATGATTCTAAAATCTATACTTTAGATCTGCCCGCCGTACAAGGAGTTGAATTTCAGGGACGTGATGAATGGTGTGCTGATATTGCTACCAGTAACCATAAATATTTTGAAGGTAAAGATGAGGCAGACGGTATTATACAAATATGGGGCGATTCTTTATATTTTGAACCAGCGGAACTTTTAAACAGTATTCAATATATTTTTATCGACGGCAATCATATGAAAAAGTATGCCGCAAAGGATACCGAGAATGCTATAACAATGCTGGACAAAACAGTACCATCATGTGTTATTTGGCACGATTATGGAAATCCAGAGCATCCTGAGCTTACAAAGTATTTGGATGAACTATCCGCCCAATATGATATTTATCATGTACAGGCCACTATGCTGGCATTTTATTTAAATAAGTGTAATATAGCTCCGACAGCATTCGATCAATAACTCAATAATATGCTAATAATGGGGGAAATAATGGTTAGAAAGCAGGAGAAGGTAGTACTTGTTACAGGTGGCAGCCGGGGAATCGGCAGTGAAATAGTTAGAGTGTTGGCAGAATCAGGGTATAAAGTAGCTTTTACTTACCAAAATGGTAGGGATCTGGCTGAAGAACTGCTGAAAGAAATCGGAAACAGCACTAACCAAGCAATGGCTGTACAAATGGCTGTACAAGATCCCGAGAATATAAACCAGGCGCTTAAAATAGTACGCAGTGAACTGGGGATAGTTGATATACTGATAAATAATGCCGGAATTGCACAGGAAAAACCATTTTTAAGTATCAATGAGCGTGATTTTGATAATATGATGGCGGTTAACCTTAGAGGACCATTTATTCTTTGCCAGCAAGTAATACCTGATATGATCCGGAAAGGATGGGGCAGAATCGTTAATATATCCTCAATAGGCGGTCAATGGGGGGGATATAATCAGGTTCATTATGCTGCGGCCAAAGCTGGTCTTATTAATTTAACTCGCTCGCTGGCTCGAATATACAGCAAGGATGGCATTACTGTTAATGCAGTGGCACCGGGTCTTATACATACTGAAATGATTGATCGTGAAATTAATTCTGAATTAGGCCAAGAGAAGATACGAGGCATTCCTGCCGGGAGGATCGGGGAAACCAAGGAAGTTGCTGATAGTGTGAAATTTTTAGTCAGCAACGAAGCTGGCTATATAACAGGACAAACTATAAATGTAAACGGAGGAATGTATTTTATATAAGGAGATGCATTAGATTGATTGGTGCTGAAATAATTAAAGAAGTAATTATTAAAAATAACCTACGCCGTGTTTTTGTTTATCCGGGAGGAACTATAGCTCCCATATTAGACGAACTATACAAAGAAAATATTGAAATATTTTGTACAAGACATGAACAAGGAGCAGGATACGCAGCTCTGGCTGCGGCCCGTATAACCGGGCAGACCCAGGTAGTATTAGTAACATCCGGACCGGGAGTAACTAATGTGGTTACTACTATTGCTGATGCATATTTTGATTCTGTTCCACTGGTACTAATTACCGGTCAGGTCGCAACATCTGACTTAAGCAATTCTGCAATGTCGATAAGACAAAGGGGATTTCAAGAGGTTAATACCATATCTATATTAGAATCAATAACCAAAGCACAGTTTTTGGTGAAAGATGTATTGAATTTAGAAAAAGTCCTGGAAGATGCATTCTCTATAAGCAAAGAAGGAAGGCCAGGTCCGGTAGTAATAGACATGCCAATGGATATTCAACGTAGTGAGATCAATAACGTGATGATTACATCTAAATTAGGAGAAGAACACAATAAAAAAGAAGCGGTCTCAGTATTCGGCATCGAAGAATGCAAACATATTGCTAATAAAATTAGTTCGGCATCAAGACCGATTATAATTGCTGGTCAAGGGATATTGGGAGCAAAAGCGTATAAAGAATTTCAAGAGTTTGTTGATATGACCAATATTCCAGTTAGTCACAGTCTGCTTGGCCTGGGAGCCTACCCTACTAATTCAGATATATCAATAGGTTTTCATGGGCATACTGGCAACAGGTATGCAAATAAAGCAATATATGAAGCGGATTTGGTATTGGTTTTTGGATCCAGACTTGATATTCGTCAGACGGGATCATGCTATGATCAGTTTTCTCCTCATGCCTATGTAGTACGAATAGATATTGACGAGAATGAAATCGTTAACTCACGTATAAAAAATGATTTGTCTATTGTCGCAAATATTAGAGTGGCATTATCTCAACTGAACCAATATATTGCTAATCTAACTTTACCTGACTGGAAAGATTGGCGGGATTGTATTAAA
>JAQVWS010000150.1 GCA_028709585.1 Syntrophomonas sp.
TGGAAGCATACCAGGAGATTACCCGCATGCAAATGTAACACAGGTTGGGAGTTGTGCAATGGAAAAGATGTTAGAACAATTGAAGCAGGCGGGGTTAAAATTAAAGGAAAACTGGGCTGGACGCAGTTTAAATCAGAAGTTAATTCTAGCCGGGGCGATTATCTTTATTGTGATTGCGGTCTCGGTTTTATTTGTCAGCCAAAAAAAGGCAGCCTATGAAGTGCTGTACACTGAATTGGATGAAAAGGATGCAGCCGCTATTGTTGCCAAATTGGATGAATTAAAAACCCCCTATGAATTAGATGATAATGGGACTACCGTTTTAGTTGCTCCTGCTGATAAATATTCCACCCGCCTTAAATTAGCTGATGCTAATTTGCCAGTGGGAGTAGCAGGCCTGGAATTATTCCAAACCACCAGTTTTGGCGAAACCCAAACCGACAAAAAGGTCAAGTATCAGATGGCTATGCAGGGTGAGCTGGCTCGAACTATTCAAAGTCTGGAAAAAGTAAAAGCAGCCCGCGTGCATTTGGTAATTCCTGAAAAGACACTTTTTTCTGATAAAGAGGAAATGCCCAGCGCATCAGTGGCAATAACTACCAAAGATGACATGAAGTTGTCTCCCCAGGAAGTCCAGGGAATTATTAACCTTATAGCCAATTCCGTAGAAAGCCTGGATCCTCTCAGGGTTGTTATCGTTGACCATAATGGCAATTTAATTTCTGACAATCTGCCTCAGAAAGGTACTACTACAGAAATGCTTGCCGCCCAGCTGGCATTGAAAAAAGAAATAGAAAAAGAGAAGCAGTTAGCAGTACAGAGCATGTTAGATTCAGCTCTTGGCAAGAACAACTCAGTGGTACGTGTCAGCGCCGAATTGAATTTTGATGACAGAGAGTCAAAGAGCGAGAAATATACCCATGACCCGGATGGGTCATTCACCCGCAGTGAACATATTTTAAAAGAGTCCAGCACCGAGACCGTAACCGACAACGTTGCAGTTCCCGGTACAGATACCAATATTCAGCAATACACACAAGTTGATACCGATACCGGTGGCGTTTCAACCACTGATAAAAGTGACATAACGAGAAACTATGAAATAAATAAGACCGAATCGATTATAAAGTACTCCACGGGTGAAACCAAGTATGACTATTTAACGGTTGCTATCCTGGTTAATAATGCCGGTACCGCCCAAGCTAATTTGGGTGAAACCGAAGCAGAGAAGATAACCAAGATAAGAAATATTGCAGCTACTGCTATTGGACTGAAGGAGAACCGGCCCAACGAAAATGTCAGCCTGGAGGAGAATATCTCGGTAGCATTTATAGATTTCTATGCGGAGCCAGTTCCTGAACCTCTGCCGGTTACTACTGTGCAAAGGATATTGAGTTCACCTCTGACTCCATTTGTGTTTGCCCTAATATCCCTATTGATTGTGCTTCTGGTTTGGCTGCTAATTAAGAGGAGAAAGAAACAAGAAATAGAAGAGCAGGAAGAAGCAGAAGCTGCTTTTGATGCTGTAGTTGATGATGAAATAAACATTGACGACCTCTTGGAGAGAAATCTTACCCCGGAAGAAAAAGAAAGACAAAAGATTAGAATGGAAATCGACAAGCTAATAGATGAAAATCCGGAAAATGCCGCTCATGTACTCAAAACATGGCTAATTGAGGAGCAGAGGTGATATAAATGGCTACCAACACAGCAGTAAAGACCCTCACCGGTAAACAAAAGGCCGCTAATTTTTTGGTTTTTCTTGGCCCTGAAAAATCAGCCGTCCTTTTTAAACATATGAGTGAGGAAGAAATTGAACAATTAACTTTAGAGATTGCCAATCTACGCAAGGTTTCTACCGATAAGATGGATGAGATCTTCCGCGAATTTTTTGAGATGTGCTTGGCCAGTCAGTTTATTGGGCAGGGAGGTATTGCCTATGCTCGCGAAGTATTGGAAAAAGCTTATGGAGCAGAAAAAACTGCTGAAATAATTGGGCGAATATCTGCCTCATTGCAGATTAGACCTTTTGACTTCGTGCGTAAAACCGATCCTAGTCAGTTGCTGAATTTCATTCAATCCGAACACCCGCAAACTATCGCTTTGATTTTAGCTTATCTGGAACCGGAAAAATCTTCCTTGATTCTATCTGCACTGCCCGCTGATAGACAAGCTGAGATAGCTAAAAGAATTGCTATTATGGATACAACTTCACCAGATGTGATTAAGGATGTTGAGCGGGTTTTGGAACGGAAATTATCATCCATAACCCCTCAGGAGATGAGAACCGCTGGAGGAATTAAGTCGGTAGTCGAGATTATTAATCGGGTTGACCGGTCTACGGAAAAGACAATTATGGAATCCCTGGAGGTTCAGGATCCAGAACTGGCTGAAGAGATCAAGAAACTTATGTTTGTATTTGAAGATATCGTAATGATAGATGATCGTTCTGTGCAGCGGGTTCTGCGTGAGGTGGAATCTCACGATATGGCTCTTGCTCTTAAAGGCTCCAGTGCTGAAGTATCCAAGAAGATTTACTCTAATATGTCCACTCGGGCTGCGGATATGCTTCGCGAGGACATAGAATTTATGGGTCCCGTGCGGCTGCGGGATGTTGAGGAAGCTCAGCAGCGTATTGTTAATATTATTCGTAGATTGGAAGAGTCGGGTGAAATAGTTGTAGCCCGAGGCGGAGGAGATGAGGTAATTGTCTAAGATTATAAAAGGATATGACACGATAATCTCAAACCCTCGAATGATTCAGTTTTTCGATAACTTAGCCCTCGAACCGAACCTTCCAGAAGTGGAAGAAATTCTTATACCGGTAATAAGTGAAATTGAACAGGAAAAGATTGAGATTGAGGCCCTGCGAAATGAAAGTCAGAAGATATTTGCGGAAACGGAACAACTGGTCACGGAATTGTTGGAAAAGGCTAGAAACGAGGCTCAGAATATTATCGGCGATGCCCAGGAAGAGGCCGAAGTAATTAGAGCCCAGGTTCAGGAAGAAGCTGAACAGATACGGGAAAAGGTACGCAATGATGGCTATAATGACGGGCTTAAAAGAGCCCAGTTGGAAATTGAGGCAGATCGCCAAATGGCTATTGAACAAAGCCAAAGCTTGATTGAAGAAGCCCGACACACTAAGATTGCTATTCTTGATTCAGTCGAAAATGATATAGTGCATTTAGCGATGGCAATAGCCAAGAAGGTCATTGCAGCTGAACTAAGCTGCAACCCTAGGGCTATTGCGGATATAGTACGCCAAGCGGTAAGCTTCCTGGATAATCCATATAATATTAGGGTTTATGTTAACCCTGCAGATATACAGTACTTGATGGATTCGATTGCCAATGAAACTTTGACGGAAATAGGCAGACCCGATTTAGATATTGAGCTAAAAGCAGACCAACGCATAGAAAGTGGCGGATGTATCGTGGAAAGCAGCATGGGTTCGGTGGATGCTCAGCTAAAGAGCCGTATCGGCAAAGTAGAGGAGGCTATGTTTGAAGGCAGCTATGAGTAAACACAATGCTTTTGATCTTAAAAAACATTTGACCATTTTGGAGAAAGTAAATACCTGTGAACTAAGAGGAAAGATTAGTCAGGCAATAGGTTTAACTCTCGAAGCCTCCGGACCAAGAGTTTGTTTGGGAGAGCTTTGCTATGTCAAAACCAATCAGGGGGACCGGGGAATGATCCCGGCGGAAGTAGTAGGTTTTAAAAACAACAATATCCTTCTTATGCCCCTGGGCAATCTGGAAGGGATAGGACCTGGCAGTGAGCTATATGCCAGCGGCAATACCCTGCGAGTTAATGTGGGAATGGGGCTAATCGGCAGAGTCTTGAATGGATTAGGTGAGCCTATTGATAACCTTGAAAGAATTGATTATCAGGGTGTTTATCCGGTAATGAATGCAGCCCCTAATCCTTTAAAGAGAAAACGTATACGTGAAATTATGCCGGTTGGCGTAAAAGCTATTGACGGATTAAATACCCTGGGCAAAGGACAGCGAATTGGTATTATGGCTGGCAGTGGAGTTGGCAAGAGTACCTTGATGGGAATGATCGCTCGTAATACTGAGGCCGATATAAATGTTATAGCTCTGATAGGGGAGCGCGGTCGTGAAGTACGCGAGTTTTTAGAAAAAGATTTGGGCGAAGCAGGTTTGGCCCGTTCAGTAGTTATTGTGGCAACCTCTGATCAGCCTGCCTTAGTCAGGTTGAAGGGAGCTTTTGTAGCTACCAGTATTGCGGAATATTTCCGGGATCAGGGCAAAGATGTGCTTTTGCTTATGGACTCTCTCACCCGTTTTGCACTGGCTCAGCGGGAGGTAGGCCTGGCAATTGGTGAACCGCCAGCCACCAGAGGATATACTCCTTCTGTTTTTGCGCTGTTGCCTAAGCTTCTGGAAAGAGCAGGGACCTCGGAAAAGGGCACCATAACTGGGTTGTACACGGTTCTGGTTGAAGGCGACGATATGAATGAACCGGTCACCGATGCAGTCCGCGGTATAGTAGACGGACATATTGTACTGAACCGAGAAATGGCGGATCAGAATATGTATCCGGCCATTGATATTCTCAAGAGCATTAGCAGAGTCATGATTGACATTGTTTCGCCGCAGCATTTAAAGAACGCCAACCGTTTTCGTTCAATCCTGGCTACATATGAAGATGCCAAGGATTTGATTGACATCGGCGCTTATAAAAAGGGATCCAACCCACGAATAGATGAAGCTATAAGGCTGATTGACAATTGCCGGGCATTTGCCAGTCAAGATATCTACGAAGGAAGTCTTCTGACGGAAACTATGCAATTTTTGGAGAGCTCAATAGCTTGAAAGGAATAGAAAGATGAAACCTTTTAGGTATAGACTGCAGACCAAATTAAATATTGCTTCCCGGGAGGAGCAAGCGGCTAAAGAAGAAATGCGGCAAAGAATCATTCAGCGCGACAGCATTCAAACCGAGTTAGATAAGATAATTGACCAGCAACTTGATTTGGAACAATCCATAATACACCTGATGCAGGAAGACTTTTACGTTGATAAATTTTTGCTCTTTAATGATTATTTGCCGATATTGAAAGAATGCAGAGCAATCAAACTAGATGAGCTGCATAAAG
>JAQVWS010000151.1 GCA_028709585.1 Syntrophomonas sp.
TCTCATTTTGTTAAAAGGTGAGGATAAGACTGAAAAGATAAGTCGCTGTATATATGAAGATGGTAAATGTAAGGTTACTTTCTTACAGGGTAAGACATATGCCTATAACAATACCAATGTTCAGTGGTTTAAGAATCCGGTTTCGCTCGATTCTGCGACAACGGTTGTATATAAGGATAGTCAGCCTGTTTCCGGAGTGGACAAGATCTTTGATTTCGAGGAATACAAACGGATTTGTTTTGTGACCGGCTTTAAAAAAGTTTACCACCGAAAGGAAATCACGATAGAGCAAAGCTGCCTCAATAATCCTAATGCACATAACTGCTTTGAATATCTAAAAAAGCTGGCAGAAAAGATTAGTGTGAAAGATGAGGATGACCGCAGCTTCTTAAGCAGACAGTATTCGAAGCTGAGCTATATCAGCGTAAGCGTCAAAAATTCAACACCTACAAATCACTAATCACATCAATTAGCATTATCCTTAGAAGGGATCCTACATTCTTCGGGCAAAGTATCCGACCAGGGCATCAAGCTGTCTATGGCAGTCTGATCACTGGTATCAACATTCGGCAGTTGCTCGAACAGATAGACAAGGTAATCATATGGCTTGAGATTATTCTCCTTGGCCGTTTCAATAATGCTATATATTATGGCACTTCCTCTGGCTCCCTTGGGGGTGTTCGAAAAAAGGAAGTTTTTGCGTCCGATAACAAAAGGCTTGATCGAGCGTTCGGCACAATTATTGTCTATTTCCAGCCTGCCATCCAGCAGGAAGGTATTGAGGGCATCCCACTGGTTAAGGCAGTAGGTAATAGCTTGGCCAAACATGCTTTTGGGCAGGGTTTGCTGCCGTTGTCTTTTAAGCCAGGCGTGAAATTCGTTAAGTAACGGTTTGGATAGCTCCAGCCGCTTTTCATAACGTTCCTGATTAGACATATCCTTAAGCTGCCGTTCGATGGCAAACAATTTATTGCAGTAACCCAGCCCAACGCTGGCTGCTACCGGTTTGTCTTTTTGTTCAGCCGGCAAAGCCTTGAGGGCTTCGGTAAATTTTCGGCGCGCATGCGCCCAGCATCCGGCCAGTGTAACACCGGTCAGATTGCCATAAGCACTATAGCCATCAGTTTGCAGATAGCCTTTAAAACCGGACAGGAAACTATCCGGATGTTTGCTTGCTCTGGTGGTCTGGTAATCGTACAGGACAATGGGCGGGCCATCTCTTCCGGTACGGTATAACCACATATATGATTTGGATTCAGCCGAGCGACCGGGTTCTTTTAACACCTGCAAAGTGGTTTCATCAGCGTGCAGGATGTCTTTTAACAATAACTGTTCATGCAGATGGTCATAGATTATCTTAAGCCATGGATCAGCTGCAGCCAGCAACCAGTTAGCCATGGTCTGTCTTGATAGTTCAATACCTAGCCGGGAGAACTGCTGCTCTTGCCGATATAGCGGCAGGCTGTTGGTATACTTTTGATCCATAATATACGCCAGAATAGAGGGAGAAGCCAGACTGCCCGGTAAAATCGGTCTTGGCATTTCAGCCTTGATTATCGGGGTAGTTATGTTTTCCTTCTCGCATCGGCGGCAGGCATATATGTACTGAACATGCTTTACTGATATGATCTGAGCCGGGATCACCTTGATCTCCTGCCTTACCTGGGTGCTCATTTCATGCAGTTCACCCTGGCAGCAGGGGCAGATTTGCTCGTGCTTTTCAAGCCGGTATTCAATAACTTCAACCGGCAGATCCTTGAGCTTGTCTTCTCTTTGCCCAACCCGCTTTTTCTTCCGCTGATAAGTAACAGTTTCCAGGCTTGGTTCCTCAAGCTTGGGATTAGCAATGTCTTCGGCTTCATTAAAGAGATTGATTTGTTCTGGAGTTGTTTTCTCGCTGGAAGTGCCAAACTGCTTTTGGCGACTCAATCGAAACTGCTCCTCATACCACTTTACCTTGGCATTAAGTTCTACAATCTGCTGTTCCTGAATAAGGATTCTATCATTAAGTTGTTCAATTATCCGGGCTGAATTATCAATCGTATCCATAAATATAATTATACTAGAAATACGAAGATAATGCAAGAATTATAGAGATAATCTAACATAAACGCATATTATTCCTGAATTATATCTAAATAATGGTTCGCTCTTTTACTGCTTTGTGGGCTTGCTTTTGTTTTAGAGGCAATCCATCCAGCAGCCAACGGAATTCCCGATAGCTAATGCTGAGTACTTGGCTGTCTGTTGCCGGCCATTCAAATTTACCGCGCTCTAATCGCCGATAATGGAGCCAGAATCCATTATGATCCCACTGCAATATTTTCAGTTTGTTGCGCTGGCGATTGCAGAACGCAAACAAACATGGGCTGAATAAATTTAATTCAAATGCTTCTTTGACCAGTACTGCCAATCCATCAATAGATTTTCTAAGGTCTGTACTGCCGCAGGCCAAATAAACTTGCCTGCTTGATATTTCGCTGATCATATTGTTTGCAAAGCCTGTATGATTTCGCAAAACAGTTCTCGGTCAAATCCTTTGCGAATCTCAACTGTTGCTTGGCCGACATGCACTGCTATGGCATCCTCGGCAATACTCAATTGACGAGATTCATATTTCAATGACAGCCATTTTACCGGCTGTTCCTTTTCTACATGCTCGGTTCTGAGCTTCCTGCGCCAGTAGTAAAATTGTCGCAACGTTATTGTGTTATCTTCACACCAAGCTGTTACTCTTTGTCCACTGACTTCGTGTTCAGCCAGGCGCTCTTCCCACAGGGCTCTCCGTTCATTGCTAGTCAAACCTGAACATTCCCTTCGTTCTTATGTCCAGGTTATTCTCTCATTCCTGAATAGCTATTTATATGTGTGAAGTTTTTGACGCTTACTTCCTTTCTAAGAATAGGCCTTATTGAAACACCGAACAACCCACATTCCTTCACCTTATTCCCCTATGAATAGACAGGTTTAGACTTGATAAGACAAGTATATGCGTGTTACTCTGGGACGTTCTTTGTGTAACAACATTTGTTATGCAAAGAACGTCCGGTGTAACCAGGGGTAAAGAGATCATGGGATAAGATTTCAAAGAGAAGAACATGGACTGATATCTCATATTATGAAGGAGGAAAGGGGCAGGACTGAGCTTTTTGTGACCAACTGGACCGGGATGCAACCGGGTTTATGGCCGGGGAAAAGGTCGCCAGTTGGGCGTCGGACCAGGATGACCGGGTTTTTTCTATTCCTTGCATTATAACCTGCTGGAGCTTAGATACTTATGCTACAAAACATGGGAAGAGATTGCTGGAATTATGAACTGTAGCTGGCGAAATGTTCATTATGTTCATTCAAGAGCACTTATCGCGGTTAAAGACCTGAATAGAGATTTTGAAGATTAAGTTAGTCTTAAGTAAATAATAATATCAATTGATACGAAAATATTGAATAATGCGTATCATAAGATTATAATAATCATATACTACAAGAGGAGGTTAGATAAATTGAGTTCTAGGGGGTTAGGAAAGTATACTTATTTTTCACAAGATGAAATTAAGGACTACCTCGATGAAATTAAAAAGCTTATACTTAGCGATCGATATTTCATATCTGTACGAGATGAAAATGACGCTTTTATTGATAAATATAGAATTGATACTGATAAAGAAAAGGAAATCCTGCTTAATTTGTTAATGATAATCTAAAACTACCCCATAATAATAATTGAAAAGTCCCCCGTGATAAAATAGACTTTCCTATGTGTCTAAAAGATATATAGGAGGTTATGGGGAGATGATCAGCCTGGAGGAAAAACAGCAAATAATATTACGTCATTATCATGATGGAGAGTCCCAGCGGAAAATACATAGGGAAACAGGGATATCTAGAAAGACGATCAGAAAGTATATTAGGAACTATGAACAAGCCAAAAGAGAACTTCTTGAAAGTCATAGCGGCTGCCATAGCAATTTAGTAGCAGATATTATTGACAAGCCCCAATATGATTCCAGTAAACGCAAGAAGGTGAAACTAACCGAGGAATTGATGGCCCGGATAGAATTTTATGTAAAGGAGAACGAAACCAAAAGAGCCGAAGGGAAAGCCAAACAGCAGAAGAAAAAAATTGATATATATGAGGAGTTGATTAATGAAGGTTTCGATATTAGTTATCCATCCGTATGTAATGCAGTAAGAGGGCTGTATCAAAAAAACAAGGAGGCGTTTATAAAACAAGAATACCAATTAGGCGAGCAATGCGAATTTGATTGGGGTGATGTTAAATTAAAAATAGCAGGTAAAAACAGGATTTTGCAAATGTCAGCGTTCACAAGCGCCAAAGGTAATTATCGATACTCCAAGCTTTTCTACAATCAGAAAACCGAAAGTTTTTTAGAAGCTCATTCGCAGTTTTTTGAAAATATACAGGGTGTTTATCACACCATGGTCTATGACAACATGAAAGTAGCGGTTAAAAGATTTATTGGACCAACCGAAAAAGAACCCACTGAAGCTCTACTAAAATTATCTCTGTATTACGGCTTCAAGTTCAGGTTTTGTAATACTTGTGCCGGGTGGGAAAAGGGCCATGTAGAAAGAAGTGTAGAGTACGTAAGGAGAAAAGCCTTTAGTCGCAGAGATGAATTTGCTTCTTTAGAAGAAGCTCAGGAGTATTTGGATAGTGTGGTGAATGCACTAAATCAAAAAAGCCAGGCGCATAAAGCAGGTAAGAGCGCCCAGGAAATATTAAACGAAGAACGGCCATATTTGCTGCCCGCAATGCCCCAATATGATGCTGCGCGGATTCAGGAACCAAGAGCAGATAAATACTCCACCATTTGTGTGGATAACTGCCATTACTCTGTTCCTGACACATATGTGGGCAAATTTATCTTTACTAAAGTATATACATCGCAGATCCATTGTTACTATAACGGCGAGAAAATAGCTCAGCATGAAAGAAAATATGGACATAACGAATGGAGCATAAAAATAGAACACTATTTAAAAACACTCAAAAAAAAGCCCGGTGCACTTGCAGGAAGTACTGCCCTCCAGCAAGCTCAACCAGAGCTACAAAAAATATACCATAGTTATTATACCGG
>JAQVWS010000152.1 GCA_028709585.1 Syntrophomonas sp.
GAACATAGCTATCCTTAATAAAGGCAAGAAAACAGCCACCTTACAGTTCTTAAGATCAATTAGAACAGCTTAGTTATTAGAGGGGATTTTTTATTATTAAAAACCCAAAGTAACTTGACGCGATCGTGCAGCGCTGCAATATTGACTTGTTGAAATAATTATGATAATCTTAATTCCAATATTATCTAGGAGTGTAAATAATAATTGGACGACATACCTTTACCTGAACGAACCATTGCAAAATTGCATCGACTGAAAGCGACACGCATTGACGGATAAGTCATCTGCTTTGTATGTGTCGCTTTTTTTTGACCGTTATTTCAGGAAAAATGTAATTTTATTATAGCAATTGGGAGGTTGTTTTTTTGCCTGACGGAGACCCTATATTTTGGCTGCTGCTTTTGCAGCTGTTCTTGATCGTTATTAACGCTATCTTTGCCTGTGCGGAAATCGCGGTTATTTCTATGAATGACAACAAGCTGGCCCGACTTGGTACCGCCGGTGATAAGCGTGCGCTGAGACTGTTAAAACTGACTGATCAGCCAGCCCGCTTTTTAGCTACCATACAGGTTGGCATAACATTGGCCGGTTTCCTGGGCAGTGCCTTCGCAGCCGATAATTTCTCCGATAAACTAGTAAACTGGTTTGTGGCGTCAGGGCTTACAATTTCAGTCTCAACCCTAAATACCATCTCAGTAATTATAATCACGCTAGTACTGTCATATTTCACCCTGGTACTGGGTGAATTGGTTCCCAAGCGAGTGGCAATGAGACATGCAGAAAAACTGGCGCTTGCTATGTCGGGGCTGGTGTTTTTTATTGCCAAAGTTTTTGCACCGGTGGTATGGTTATTAACCGTTTCCACCAACGGTTTGCTTAGATTAATGGGGATTGACCCTTATGCTGATGATGAAGAGGTGACCGAAGAAGAAATCCGCATGATGGTGGATGTGGGCAGTGAAAGAGGAGCCATAAATCTAAATGAAAAAGAAATGATCCATAATATTTTTGAGTTTAACAATAAAAATGCTGAGGATGTAATGACTCATCGTACCGAGGTTTCTTTTTTATGGTTTGATGAGGACGATGAACAATGGGAAGAAGTCATAAATGCCAGCAGGCATACTATTTATCCCATATGTGATGAAAGCATCGACAATATTATTGGGATATTAAATACCAAAGATTATTTCCGCATCAAAGAAAGAAGTCGGGAAAACATTATGAAATACGCGGTAAAACCAGCTTATTTTGTTCCGGAGACAGTCCGTACAGATGTACTGTTCCATAATATGAAAAAAAATCGCAATCATTTTTCCATCGTGATAGATGAATATGGAGGCACAAATGGCATTATAACTATGAGCGATCTGCTGGAAGAGCTGGTGGGGGATCTTGACGATAATAACTCTATACCCGAAGAACCTCCCTTAATTGAACAGATTGATGCCAATACTTGGAGGATACATGGGGCTGCTCCCCTGAATATGGTTGCTGAACAATTAGGTGTATTATTGCCGGAGGATGATTATGATACCTTCAGTGGATTTGTTTTTGGTTTATTGGGATATATCCCGGAAGAGGGAAGTAAACCGGAGTTAGAAGAATACGGCTTAACAATTAAAGTGGCCTCAATAAAGTATCACCACCTGGAAAAAGCTATTGTTGCAGTGGAGCCAAAAACAAATAATAACCAGCCATAAAATCAGTAAAGTATTTTACGGTTTAATAATTTTTGTAATGCGGATGCCATATGATTCGTCAATTATAACAACTTCACCCTCAGCAATTGTTTTCCCGTTTGCCAATATCTTTACAGGTTCTCCGGCCACTTTATCCAATTGAATAATAGAACCGGCGGTTAATTCCATAATTTCTTTTATTGTTTTGTGAGTTCTGCCTAATTCAGCAATGACCTCTAACGTAACATCCATAACCAGTTCCATATTATGATTTGATGCAAGATTGGTGTCTTCCAGCAGGGTCTTATACTGTATTGACCGTATTTCTACATGCTCTCCTTTTTTTATGGTGGTTCGCATTATTACCTCCTATTTTGAGTTTGACTCGCATTTTAGGGTGCAATATATGCAATTATATGATTTCGCTACTAGGCATTATGCAAAATCATTATTTAAATATCTTGGCTTCAACAATATTATCTTCATCGGCGGCGTGGTGGAGCTTATTAATAGCAGGACCTTCCACAATCTCCCCCCTATACGAGAATCTTGACCCATGACAGGGGCAATCCCAGGTCTTTTCAGCGTTATCCCATACCAGTTCGCATCCTAGATGGGTACAAGTGGTGTCAACCATATGCGTCTTACCATCTTTATCCCGGTATACTCCTACTCGATCACCCTCATAATGAATTACTTTTGCTTCATCCTTAGCCAGTTCACCGCAGCCCGGTAAACCTTCCAGTTTTCCGGCTAAAAGATCTTTGGCCACCAGGGCGTTCTGAACAATAAAAGTCTTAACACTGGATACTTTAAGGAAAAATCTGGATGGACTATAGACTGTGGCCCAGGGATTATCTCCTTTGATTATTAAATCTTTTAAAATTATTGAAGCTGCAGTACCATTAGACATACCCCATTTCCCAAAACCTGTAGCTACGTAGGTGTTAGGATATTTAGGCGTCAATTGCCCAACATAGGGAACGTTGTCAATCGTCATACAATCCTGGGTTGACCATCGGTAAAGCACATCCTGGACTTTAAAATTTTCTTGGGCGAACTGTAGCAGGTTTTGATAATGAAGGTTTGTGTCTCCGCCATGTCCGGTCTTGTGATGCTCGCCTGCAAAAAGAACCATTTCTCCATCTTCAAAAGGCTGAGAACGTAAGGAGCGTCCTGGGTCTTCTGCGCTTATAAACATCCCTTCCGGAAATTTCTCCTCTATTTGGGCAGCAACAATATATGACTTTTCCGGGTAAATCTTAGAAAAGTACAATCCACCCCCGTCAAAAAACGGAAAATGAGAAGCAATAATCACTTGTGATGCAATTACTTTGTTGCCGGTTCGGGTTTCTATTATCGGTTTATCCACGTGATTTATATCAACCGCTTCAGTATTTTCAAAGATCTGTCCGCCTTCATCAACAAATATTTGGGCCAATCCTTTTAAATATTTAAGGGGATGAAACTGAGCTTGTTCATCGAAACGCATGGCAGCTTTTACTTTAAAGGGCAATGGAGTTTCATCCAAATAAGCAGCTTTTATTCCTAAATCTAAAGCAATCTCAGTCTCCTTTGCCAACTTACTGATATATTCTTCAGAATTCGTATATACATACGCCGGGCGCCATAGAAAATCGCAGTCTATCTGGCAGTTTGCCATAGTTTCCGCAATATGATGGATAGCCTTTTGATTTGCTTCCGCATACTGCCGGGCTAGTTCCTCGCCCATTTGTTCTTTGATGGTGGAATAGATCAATTCATGCTGGGAGGTTATTTTGGCCGTGGTATGTCCCGTGGTTCCGTTAAGGATTCGGTTTGCTTCAATTAACGCCACTTTTAAACCTTCGCGTTGCAAAAGAAAGGCGCTGCTGATGCCTACAATTCCTCCGCCTATTATGGCTACATCCACATCTATATCTTGATTAAGTGTGGGATAATTGGTTTCATTGGTTGATTTAATCCAATATGGATTGGTATCACCTGTAAGCTCAAATTTCATTGTTATTTATCACTCCAATTCTAAAGCTCTTCTTAGTTTTTGTTCTCGGAATTAAAATATACAAACAAATTATTTGGTTTTAACCAGGTTAAATTTGGTATTCAATCCTAGAATCATATATTTTATCCTGGGCAAAATTAATGCAAAAGAGCTTATCAGGAGGATACATGTTTAAGCTTTTAAAGAATGGTCATTGTTTTGCCCCAGCTGACATGGGTAAAAAAGATATCTTAGTAGTAAATGACAAGATATGTGCTGTAAAAGATAAAATCATGCCCGATAAGCTATGGGATATTGAAGTCATTGATTGTGATGGGTGTATAGTATGCCCGGGGATTATTGACCAGCATGTTCATATTACCGGTGGCGGAGGTGAACAAGGCCCCATCAGCAGAATACCGGAGATCATGTTCAGCGAAATCGTTACCGCAGGAGTAACCACTGTAGTGGGGGTGCTGGGATTTGACAGTATCACTCGCAGCATTGCAGGATTGCTGGCAAAAGCAAGAGGGTTAGAGGCTGAAGGCATTACCACATACATATATACTGGCAGCTATGCAAGCCCAACTGAGACTTTAACTGGCAGGGTACTGACCGATCTGGCGTTAATCGACAAAATAATAGGGGTAGGCGAGGTTGCGATAGCGGACTATCGATCCAATCACCCCTCCCTGCAAGATTTAAGAACCTTGGCTTCTGAAGCTAATGCGGGGGGCATGCTGGGGGGAAAAGCGGGAGTTCTCCATCTGCATGTGGGTGATGGTCAGGAAGGCCTTAAACCATTGCTGCGTTTAATCAATGAATCAGATTTCTCTAATGATATGTTTGTGCCAACTCATATCAACCGTAATGAAACATTGTTTGAACAAGGTATTGAGCTGTTGAAAAGGGGAGGGAACATGGATCTAACGGCTGGTGAAACGACAGGTTACAGTGTTGCGAAATCCTTGTCAATTCTATCCCAAAGAGGTATCGGCTTTGAAAGGGTCACAGTTTCTTCCGATGGCAACGGCAGTTGTCCCGATGGTATCAGTAAGATAAACCAAGTATTAAAAGACTTAATAGAATCGATAGTGAAAAATGGATTTAACTTTGCTGATGTAATTCCCATCGCCACCCTTAATCCAGCTAAAGTATTGAAACTCTATCCCCAAAAAGGATGTGTCAGGTCAGGAAGTGACGCAGATATACTGATTCTAAAAAAAGAAGATATGAGCATATATCGTTTGTTGGTAAAAGGAGAGATAGCGGTCATTGATAAGAAAGCCATAAAAAAGGGAAGATACGAGAATTAAATTCTAATAGATATATTAGGAGGAAATATGAAAGATAATCGCAAAGGTGATCTGGTAATTATTGG
>JAQVWS010000027.1 GCA_028709585.1 Syntrophomonas sp.
TCAATCAGCTTTATGAAAATATGTTGCGGCAGCCGGGCACATTTTCCTCGGAAGCATGTAAATATCTGGAGGAGAAAATGGGGGCGGCGGTATGGCTTATTCGCAGTATAGAGCAACGACGCAGAACTCTTTATAAAGTAGCACGTTGTATCGTAGATTTCCAAACGGATTTCCTCAATAATGGAATCAAACATTTGAAGCCCCTAAGCCTGAAACAGGTTGCAGATATTATTGATGTGCATGAATCAACGGTAAGCCGTGCTACCGCCAAAAAATATATTCAGACCTCCCAGGGCTTATTTGAGATGAAGTACTTTTTTGGCAGCGGGGTGGTGAACCAGACCAATCATGAAACAATATCATCCAAAAGCATTAAAAGTATAATTGAAGATATCATTGATAAAGAAGATAGCTCAAGACCAGTAAGCGACCAGACTATCGTCGAGATTCTAAAGATAAGAGGCATAAATATTTCCCGGCGGACAGTAGCAAAGTATAGGCAAGAAATGGGCATTCTACCCACAGTATCGCGCAAGAGATATCAATACTAGATGCACATAAATACTAAGATTCACATAAGTATATACATTATATTTGTCTAAAAGTGATATAATAGTAATCATAAATACGAAAATAAAGGACATAATTATGGGGTTGCAGGGACAAATATGTCCCCGTAACATGCATATGTCCCGAGGGTAATTGATGGATAAAATATTTTCAGTTATGGAGAGTTTGGCTCCGGAAGCAATTCAGATAATGCACGTTAGATATATGGTTTTAAGGCAGATACTCCACAATCAGCCTGTTGGCCGGCGTCAGTTAGGTAAAAAGGTGGGCTTAAGTGAAAGACTGGTACGGGCTGAGGTAGATACTTTAAAAGTTCGGGGGGCGCTGCACATAACTCAGGCCGGGGTGTACCTGACTGATTACGGGGAGGAAATGTTGAGAGAGATCGATGAGATCGTTCCCTGGCTTTTCAATATACAGATTCTGGGGGAGAAGCTCAAAGAGCGTTTCGGCTTGGATGAAGTAGTAATCGTCCCCGGTAATTCATCAATAAACTCTTTTACCCAGGAGGACCTGGGACGAGCCGGTGCAGAATACCTGCGCAAGAAACTGTATCCATCCTGCATATTGGCTGTAACCGGCGGAACTACGTTGGCTCAGGTAGCTAATGCGATGCGGGAGGGTATAAATGTTGCTAACGTATGTGTGGTGCCTGCGCGAGGAGGACTGGGTGAAAATGTAGAACAGCAAGCCGGCAGCATAGCCGCTAAAATAGCTCAGGCTATCGGAGCACAATATCGTATGCTGCATATACCCGATAATCTGGAGAAAAGTACGGCAGCAGCCCTGATTAGAGATATTCATATAAGTGAGATTGTTAATACGATAAAGTCTGCGCACATTCTGATGCATGGGATTGGTCCGGCTATGGACATGGCCAGACGGCGCGGATTGTCAGAACTGGAAGTGGAATTTCTGCAAAAACATGAAGCTATGGGTGAAGCACTGCGATATTATTTCGATCGTTGGGGCAAAATAATATTCGAGATTCCTGGGATTGGACTGGATAGAAACGATTTGCATAACATTAAGCAGATTGTAGCGGTTGCAGGAGGCAGTAATAAGGCTGATGCAATAGAGGCAGTTCTAAAAAATGGGCAGGAAAATGTTTTAATAACCGATGAGGGTGCTGCTAAAAAAATAATGTCTAGAAAGGATGATGGTCAATGACAGTTAAAATTGCAATTAATGGGTTTGGGAGAATAGGGCGGCTGGTAACCAGAGCGGTATTAACAAGGGATGATATTCAACTGGTGGCGGTAAACGATCTGGGGGATCCTGCCGGCGGAGCGCATTTATTTAAATACGATTCTATTCACGGCCAATTCCCAGGAGAGGTTATTGTTAACGGCGATAGCATTACTGCAGCCAACAAAAATTTCCGCTATTTATCGGAAAAAGACCCGGAAAAACTACCCTGGCAAGAGCTGGATGTTGATGTGGTGGTAGAGGGAACCGGCAAGTTTAGAAGCCGCGACAAGGCCGCTAAGCACCTGCAGGCGGGAGCCAAGAAGGTTATTATAACCGCACCTGGCAAGAATTCAGATTTAACTATTGTAATGGGTGTTAATAATGATAAATATAATCCGGCCGTGCATCATATCCTTTCCAATGCATCATGTACTACTAATTGCTTAGCACCGGTTGCTAAAGTGCTGCTGCAGGAATTTGGAATCGTAAAAGGGATGATGAATACTATTCATTCTTATACCAATGACCAAAGGGTTCTGGACTTTGAGCATGAAGACCGCCGCAGAGCAAGATCTGCAGCGCTTTCTCTGATCCCTACTACAACCGGCGCTGCCAGCGCAGTCGGACTGGTAATACCTGAGTTAGAGGGCAAGCTGGATGGATTAGCCATAAGGGTTCCTACTCCCAATGTATCCCTTTTGGATTTGACGGTAGAACTTGAAAGACCTGCCTCAGCCAAATCAATCAATGCAGCTTATAAAAAGGCCAGCGAGACATACTTGAAGGGAATTCTGAAGTATACCGAACTGCCGCTGGTATCCAGGGATTATAACGGTGAAGAGCATTCGGCGGTATTAGACGGTCTTTTGACCATGACTATGGGAGATAAGATGGCCAAAGTAATAGCCTGGTATGATAATGAATGGGGTTATTCTTTACGAGTTGTTGATCTAGTAGCCTATGTAGCTTCAAAAGGGTTATAAGTGCGCAAGCTGGCAATAATCTTTGGTACAGCTATGGATGTAATAAAATAGCGAAGGTTCTTCAGTTATACTTTAACCATACTGAGGAGGATTGGAATTGAGAAGCATAAAGGATGTTGAATTTAAAGACAAGCGGGTTTTAATGAGGGTTGACTTTAATGTGCCCATGGATGAAAATGGCGGCATTACTGACGATACCCGAATAGTCGCGGCTTTACCTACCATTAAATATATTATGGAACAAGGAGCTCGGCTTATCCTGATGAGTCACCTGGGCAGACCCAACGGGAAAGCAGATCCCAAATACAGTTTAAAGGGAGTTGCCGCCCATTTAGAAAGATTGCTTAATAAAAAGGTTTTAATGGCACCTGATTGTATCGGTGATAAAGTAAAGGATATGATTGATCAGCTGGCGTCCGGAGAAGTATTGATGCTCGAAAACGTTAGGTATTACCCGGGTGAAGAAAAGAATGATCCTGAGTTTTCCCGACAGCTGGCTCAGCTGGGTGATATATTTGTTAATGATGCGTTTGGGACTGCTCATCGCGCCCATTCGTCCACGGCAGGAATCGCTGATTATTTACCGGCCTATGCAGGCTTCCTCCTGGAAAACGAGGTCAATATGCTGAGAAAGGTGTTGGAGCATCCAGAGTGTCCGCGCCTGGCCATCCTGGGAGGTTCAAAAGTTAAGGACAAACTGGGGCTGATTAGAAACCTGCTGAATAAATTAGATATTTTACTGGTGGCAGGCGGGATCGGAAGTACATTTCTGGCAGCCCGGGGGATAAAAGTTGGCCAGTCACTCTGTGAAGCAGAGCTATTGCCGGAGTGTAAGAATTTGTTGGATATAGCAGAGAAGAAAAATAAGCATATTTATATGCCGGTAGATGTGGTAGTGGCCAGCGAAATTTCTCCTGATGCGTCATACAAGATTGTTGATGTTGATGAGATACCTGATGATATGATGATTGTGGATATTGGCCCTAAAACCATCCAATTCTATGGAATAGTTATTGCACGAGCCCATACTGTTATTTGGAACGGGCCGGTGGGGGTTTACGAATTTGAGCAGTTTGCTGTGGGTACGGAAGCAATAGCCCATGCCATAGCCGCCTCGCAAGCGGTCAGCGTCATTGGCGGCGGTGATTCAGCAGCTGCCATACAAAGACTAAGTCTGGATAAGGATATTACCCATATATCCACCGGCGGAGGGGCTACCCTGGAATTCCTGGAGGGAATGGAGCTGCCCGGAGTAAAGTCCTGCGAGAATTAGGGGGGTGTTTAAATTTAGAAAGCCACTGATTGCCGCTAACTGGAAGATGCATAAGACCGTGACTGAATCCCTGAGCTTTGTTAAAGAGTTTTTACCGCTGGCTGCTGGGGTACGCGATATAGATATAGTTATCTGCCCGCCCTTTACAGCGTTGCTGGCGCTGAGCATGGTATTTGAAAACAGTCCGATTAAACTGGGCGCACAGGATGTTTTCTGGGCTAATCAGGGTGCATATACCGGTGAAATATCGCCCCTTATGCTCCAGGACCTGGGTTGCCAATATGTGATCATAGGGCACTCGGAGCGCCGCCATATTATAGAAGAGAACGATCTGATTATTAATCGGAAAATTAGTGCTGCCAAACAGACAAATCTCACTCCTATATTCTGCGTAGGGGAAACCCTGCCAGAAAGGGAAAAGGGTCTGGCCAGGGAAATTGTCCAGCAACAGTTGGAAAAGGGGCTGCAGGATTTGACTGCTGGAGAGCTGGTAGTGGCCTATGAGCCGGTATGGGCTATCGGCACCGGCATTAATGCCAGTCCGGCTGATGCCCGGGAAATGACTGGATTTATTAGGGAACAACTAGCCATACTATATGATAGGACCTGGGCGGAAGGGGTGCGCATCCTGTATGGGGGCAGCGTTAAACCGGATAATATCGCTCAATTTATGAATGAGCCAGATATAGACGGTGCTCTGGTTGGAGGCGCAAGTCTTAAGGCCGCGGATTTTGCCCGGATTGTGAGGTTGAATGATAATGGCTCCTAAAAAGCCGATAGTATTGATGATATTGGATGGATGGGGATGCCGGGACAATTGCCGGGACAATGCTATTAGCGAGGCTAATCCCCTTAATTTCTATTCATATAAAGAAAAATACCCTTTTACCAGCCTGGAGTGTTCCGGACATTCCGTGGGATTGCCCCATGGACAAATGGGGAATTCGGAAGTAGGCCATCTGAACATGGGGGCTGGCCGGGTAGTATACCAGGAAATTACCCGTATCAGTAAAGCCATTGAGGATGGTTCCTTTTTCAATAATAAAGAGTTGTTACGTGCTTTGGAGCATGCCAATGAGCATCGGGGCAAGGTTCACCTGATGGGGTTGCTTTCAGACGGAGGCGTCCATAGCGAACTGAGTCATTTATTTGCATTACTGGAGCTGTGCCATGATCATAATATGAGCGAGGTGTTGGTGCATGGCTTTTTGGATGGCCGTGATGTTGCTCCGAAGAGCGCTGGTGAATACGTAAATGCCCTGGAAATGAAAATGAGAGAACTGGGAATAGGACGCATTGCAACCTTAGGTGGCCGCTTCTATGGCATGGATCGGGACAACCGTTGGGAACGCATTGAGAAAGCCTACAATGCATTAGTGGTGGGCGAAGGTATAAAAGCTGCCACAGCCCAGGCAGCCATTGTGGCCAGCTATGAAGACAGGATTACCGATGAATTTATGGAGCCTGCAGTCATGGTAGATGAGAATGGTCAGGCCATCGGCAATATTACTGATGGCGATAGTATAATATTTTTTAACTTCCGTGCTGATCGTGCGCGGCAAATAAGTCATTGCCTGGTTGATAAAGAAATGGATAAATTCCAGCGTCGTTATCTCCCGCATACTCATTTCGTCTGTATGACTCAATATGATGCTGATTTGCCTGCGCCGGTTGCATTTATGCCCCAGAACCTTAATAATACCCTGGGGGAAGTCCTGGCCAAAAAAGGCTTGAAACAGCTGCGTATTGCGGAGACGGAAAAGTATGCACATCTAACTTTCTTCTTTAATGGGGGAGTCGAAGAGGCTAATCCAGGCGAGGACCGGTTACTTATTCCCTCTCCTAAAGTGGCTACCTATAATTTGCAGCCTCAGATGAGTGCCCGGGATATAACGAAACGCCTTTTAAATGAAATAGATCGAGATTATTACGATGTTCTAATTGTAAACTATGCAAATGCAGATATGGTAGGGCATACAGGTATATTGCCGGCTGCTGTAGAGGCGGTCAAAGTACTGGATGAATGTCTATTGAAGGTTGGTAGCCGGGTACTGCAAAAAAAAGGGGTATTATTGGTAACCTCAGACCATGGCAATGCAGAAATGATGGTTTGTGAAGATACCGGTAATCCTTTTACAGCACATACCACCAGCAAGGTGCCCTTTATTCTGGTTTCAGAACCTCATATAGGGAAATTACTGCGCCAGGATGGCTCGTTAAGAGATATAGCGCCAACCCTCTTAAGTCTCATGGGAGTAGAAATACCTGAGGAGATGACCGGAAGTTCATTGGTCGTTTAAACTTATTGCCCGAGAAGAAGCCGCAATTACAGATTTCTTATTTAATAAAAAGACAGCGCATGGCGCCAGAAAGGGAGTTTTGTATAATGAGTATAATTGTTGATGTTTTTGCCCGCGAGGTTCTGGATTCCAGAGGTAATCCGACGGTTGAAGTTGAGGTAATACTCGAAGATGGCACAATGGGAACAGCTATAGTGCCGTCCGGAGCATCTACCGGTGCTTACGAGGCAGTGGAACTAAGAGACGGAGACGCAGCGCGATATGGAGGTAAAGGTGTTCTCCAAGCCGTCAAAAATGTAAATGACATTATTGCACCCGAGGTAATAGGAATGGAAGCAGTGCGTCAAATAGATATTGATGCTTTGATGATAGATCTGGATGGTACTCCCAATAAAAGTAAGCTGGGAGCCAATGCTATTCTAGGGGTATCATTGGCTGCTGCCCGGGCGGCGGCTGCTTATCTGGAAATGCCACTTTACCAGTATATTGGCGGAGTAAATGCCAAAGAGATCCCGGTTCCTATGATGAATATCTTAAACGGCGGCAAACATGCCGACAATAATGTTGATATACAGGAATTTATGGTAGTCCCGTCCGGCGCACCCAGTTTTGCAGAAGGCCTGCGGATGGGAGTAGAAGTTTATCATGCTTTGAAGAAAGTGCTTTCCGCCAAGGGTCTAGCTACCTCAGTAGGAGATGAGGGCGGGTTTGCACCGGATCTTCCTTCAAATGAGGCTGCTATTGAGGTAATTTTAGAGGCTATTGAGAAGGCAGGATATACAGCCGGTAAAGATATTTTTCTGGCCATTGATGTGGCAGCATCCGAATTGTTAAAAGATGACGGCAAGTACCATTTGGCCGGTAATAACCTGGCTTTGAGTTCGGATGAAATGGTACAGTATTATGCCGGGTTAGTAAAAAAGTATCCGTTAATCAGCATAGAAGATGGTCTGGGAGAAGATGATTGGAAAGGCTGGAAAGAGCTTACTGAAAAGCTGGGTTCTGCGGTGCAGCTGGTAGGCGATGATCTGTTTGTAACCAATACGGAAAGATTGGCTCGGGGCATAGAAGAGGGAACATGCAATAGTGTTTTAATTAAATTGAATCAGATCGGCACCCTGACCGAAACCCTGGATACAATTGAAATGGCCAGGAAGCATGGCTACACTTGTGTTATATCCCACCGTTCCGGGGAAACTGAGGATTCTACCATGGCAGATATAGCGGTGGCAGTAAATGCAGGTCAGATTAAAACCGGAGCTCCCGCAAGAACGGACCGGATTGCCAAATATAACCGTTTACTGAGAATAGAAGAAGAATTAGATGTTTTTGCTGTGTATAGAGGCAGAGAAGTATTCTATAATCTTGGCAAATAATCTGCACAAAAAGGGTATATATGTTGAAATCCTTGACAAGGTTGTGTTAGAATATAATGCGGCTTTGAGAAAGGATTGAAAGGAGGGTAAAAGGTGGTTAAAACAATTTTGCTTGTGCTACAGGTTATTTGTGCTCTGGGTCTTATCTTTACAATTCTGATGCAGGAAGGCAAGAGCGCAGGGTTATCTGGCAGTATTGCCGGGGGAGCAGATATGATTTTTGGCAAGAAAAAGGGCGTGGACGAACTGTTTGCCAAGATTACAGCTTATTTGGCTACCTTCTTTTTATTAATAACATTGCTGATTGCAATGCTCAGCGTGTAATTGCATAGTAAACCTGTGATGCAGGCCACCTTTTAATCTCTTAAGTTATAGATTGTTTATGCCTGTTTTTTCACTACCACATTATTCCAGGGGGTAGGTGATAGTCCCCGCTACATAAAAATGGATAGAACTGCTTATGTCGAGTCTTATGACAATAGGTATGAAGGCAACTATTCATACCTATTTTATATGATTTGGCATAAAACCATGATTAAGAAGATTAGAGAAAATTCATAATCTTCGCAACACAAATAAGGAAGTGATTCGTGAAATGGATTTTGTACTTAACAATAAAGCAGTGAAGGCAATACTGGGAGGTCTATTGAGTTTTGCGATGTTGCTGCTTACGCCATTACTGGCGGTGGCCAGTGAGGCCAACTTGATTATACCGAATTTGAATGCAGCCCAAAACAACATGCTTTACATAGGCATCGTGGTTTGTTTAGTTGGTATGTTATTTGGGTATTATCAGTTTACAAAAGTAAAAAAACTGGTTGCTCATCAGACTATGTTAGATGTAGCCCAGACGATCTATGAGACCTGTAAGACTTACCTAATTCAGCAGGGCAAGTTTATTGCCATATTGTTTGGGTTTATCGGGCTGTGTATCGCCTTCTATTTTGGCTACCTGTCCCAGATGGGCATAGGTGCAGTATTGTTTATTCTTATGTGGACTGTAATAGGAATATTAGGTTCCTACGGTGTAGCCTGGTATGGCATCCGCATGAACACCCTGGCTAACAGCCGGGTGGCATTCAACTCCCTGGAAAGAAAACCCCTCAAGATGTTAAACATAGCCCTGGATGCCGGTATGAGCATCGGCGTTCTCCTGGTATGTGTTGAATTAATTATGATGCTGACCATACTGCTGTTTGTTCCCCGTGAACTGGCCGGAGCCAGCTTCATAGGCTTTGCCATTGGTGAATCCCTGGGAGCCAGCGCCCTGCGTATAGCCGGCGGGATATTTACCAAAATCGCCGATATAGGCGCTGACCTGATGAAGATTGAGTTTGGTATTAAAGAGGACGATCCCAGAAACCCTGGTGTTATAGCTGACTGTACCGGGGATAATGCTGGCGACAGCGTCGGCCCCACTGCCGACGGCTTTGAAACCTATGGAGTTACCGGGGTGGCCATGGTTACATTCATTGTACTGGCAGTAGCACCCGCACTGCAAACCACTCTTTTAACCTGGATATTTGCTATTCGTGTCCTGATGGTTGTCAGCTCAATTGTGTCTTTCTATATTAATAGAGTTTACAGCGAATCTAAATATGGCGACAAAGACGATTTCGACTTTGAAGCCCCCCTTACCAGCCTGGTATGGATTACCTCGATAGTCTCCATTGGTGCAACCTTTGTATTAACCTACTATGTGGTAGGACCAGGTTCGAGCGTTGAAACAGCTCTAACGCCGCTCTGGAAGACGCTGGCCGTTATAATGAGTTTTGGTACTCTGGCCGCCGCTTTGATTCCGGAAGCTGTAAAAGTATTTACCAGCCCTAATTCCAAACATGTAGCCGAAGTTGTCAAGGCCTCCCGGGAAGGGGGACCTTCATTGAACATACTGTCCGGTTTGGTAGCCGGTAACTTCAGCGCTTTTTGGATTGGGATGATATTTGTTGTTATAATGTTCGGTGGTTATTGGGCCAGCCTGCCTCTTACAGCCGATATAATGGGTTACCATTCCGTATTTGCCTTTGGCTTGATTGCCTTTGGAATGCTGGGAATGGGTCCGGTTACTATTGCAGTTGACAGCTATGGTCCGGTTACAGACAATGCCCAGTCCATATATGAACTATCGCTCATTGAAGAAGTGCAAAATATCGACAAAGAGATCGAAAGAGATTTTGGCTTCAAACCAGACTTTGAGAAAGGCAAATACTATCTAGAAGCCAATGATGGCGCCGGCAACACCTTTAAAGCTACCGCAAAGCCGGTATTGATAGGTACCGCCGTAGTAGGAGCCACAGCCATGATTTTCTCCCTGATACTGGTTATTGAAAATGTTTTAGAAGTTGACCCGGCTACCATACTGACCCTGCTCAATCCTTACACCATATTGGGATTTCTCTGTGGCGGTTCAGTAATCTTCTGGTTTACCGGCGCATCTACCCAGGCAGTTACCACCGGAGCCTATCGGGCGGTGGAGTATATTAAAAACAACATCAATCTGGATGAAGCCGCCGATGTAAAAGCCAATACTGAAAAATCCAAAGAAGTTGTAAAGATTTGCACTCAGTACGCCCAATCCGGTATGTTTAATATCTTTATTGCTTTATTCTCCTTTGCCATGGCCTTTGCATGTTTGGCAGCACCCTCGGGCGGAAATTCCGAGCGAGTATCCTTCTTTGTAGCTTATCTGATCTCAATCGCAGTCTTTGGGCTGTTCCAGGCAGTATTTATGGCTAACGCCGGAGGATGCTGGGATAATGCCAAGAAGGTAGTTGAAGTTGACCTGAAAGAAAAAGGCACTCCGTTGCATGAAGCTACCGTGGTTGGTGATACCGTAGGTGATCCTTTTAAAGACACCTCTTCGGTTGCCCTGAACCCGATCATTAAATTTACTACCCTGTTCGGTTTGCTGGCCATGGAAATCGCCATCTCTGATGCTTTCCGGGAAATAGCTCCGATAGTAGGCGGGGTATTCCTGGTTATCGCTCTGTTCTTTGTGTGGAGAACCTTCTATGCTATGAGGATCCCATCCGGAGATTAGAAACCTATTTAAAAGTTTAAGCCAAGGGCATATTATGGATAAGACCTCACAGCATGTAAGTTGTGAGGTCTTATTTATTAAAAAAAGGATATGGGTTTAATGAGATAGGAGTTTTTCTAAAAACGAACACAGCTGAGCAGTTATCGTTGAACCCGGGCAAGAAGATAAAGCAATAGGGATAATACCCCTATTTTCCAGAAGCGCAGCCGTAATTTGGTCAGGGTTAATAAGCAGAATATAAGACTTCGGGATTTGTTTGGCATTTAGTTCTTCAGTCATGCTGCGCAGTTTAAACCATAAATAACGAATATTGAAATCAGAAAAACTATAGCCCAGAAATAGAAGGCTTTTACTCAGAGCATCGGCTCTAAGCTTAATGTCAATCGGGGTAACGAATTCCAGCCTTTTATAGTAGTCTGATTCGGTAAGAACCAGGGAATCTTCTTGTTCCAGAGAGCCGTGGAATTTTATTATTTGGGTAGCTGAAGAATCTGCATATTTAACAACGTCTTCGGTACTGATAATGGTATGGTAGGGAATATTCAGGTGGTCAAAGCTGCGTTCCAACAGACGATCATAATTAGTGGTATAAATAATAGGTGCCCCCAGCTGAGCTAAAAGCAGATGCTGGTAAGATTGGGAGATATCTATCTCTTTTTTATTTAGTATAAATCGGATTTCGCGATGAACAGACGATAAATCGCCGTTCTGGGTAATTTTCAGATATTCTGCCAAACGCAGCAGATCGATATCCTCATTTGCTAACAAGCCTTCAGCTGCCAGGTTAAAACGCTTAACAAGCTGTTGGGCCAAAGTCTGGCTGGATGGACAACCGCATCCCTCAGAGAAACCTGCCCCCACGAAAGGTATGATTTTGTTGGCATGCAATAAATCTGCAAGTTCAGAGATAATTGGTCCCATGATATACTCCTGATCGCTTTGCATCTAGTATTTGCAGACTGGCTTTAATAAATCCGAGTTAATTATATTTAAACCATCGGTAAATCTATCTGTTTCTTAAGCAGACATTCCTGGAGGGATTAAAGTCAGTTGGGTTGAAATATGGTCTGATGCGGGTTAGACTTATATAAAAGTCTGAAATTCCATGTGCTCATTGCTGGCATTGGAAATAAGGAGAAAATAATGGCATTTATTGCTCCTCAGGCGGAGTCTTTTTTGCTGACCGGGTTTGGGGATACCGCTTGCCTTTTCATCCATGGGTTTACCGCTTCCCCGTCGGAAGTATACCCGTTGGCCTGCCTGATTCATGATATGATAGGCTGTACGGTTAGCGGTCCCCTTCTGCCGGGACACGGGACAAACCCTTTTGACTTGAACCGTACGAAATGGCAGGATTGGTTTGCCAGGGTTGATGAGGAAATTGATTATCTCTTAAAGAAACACAGCCGGGTTTTTACAGCGGGATTGTCCATGGGCGGGCTGCTGAGCTTACATGCTGCCTGTAAAAGATCTGAACTGAGAGGCGCAATTGCCATTAATACCCCTATTTTTACCAATTCTCCATGGCTTACAACCCTTGCTCCAGTGATGCAATATATTAAACCTTATTACCCCAAGAAGATCGATGAGACCTATGATGAACTCCTGAAGCAAGGCAGGTTTGCCTATCCGGTTATGCCGGTAAAAGCTTATATAAGCATGGGAAAACTGCGTAAAGCTGTGATGCAGGAAATAGCCGCGCTAAATATGCCGGTTTTAATATTTCAGTCTAGCCGGGATGAAGCCGTAGACAGGAGGAGCGCAGATTTTATTAAAGGAAATGCGATCCGGGCCAAGGTCAGGCTGATAGAGTTAAAAGAGTCGGGACATATTGCTACCATGAGCCCGGATAATGTTGTGATAGCTGACGAGATAACCGGATTTATTAATAATCTAAGCGGTTAAAATGCCAAATACAAAAATATTTTATGGGAGGACTAGGTAGATGATGGAAAGAGACGAAGCCTTAATATTACTAAAAGAAAACCTGCATAATGAAAATCTGCTTAACCATTCACTGGCGGTTGAGGCCATAATGCGCGGGCTGGCAGAGCATCTGCATGAGGATGTTGAAGAATTTGGCCTGGCTGGCCTGCTGCATGATATTGACTACGATGTCACCGGAGACGATCCCTACAAACATTCACTCTTGGGGGCTGAGGTGCTTGAGCAAAAAGGATTTGCACCGGAAATCGTTTATGCGGTCAAGGCTCATAATGAAAGACATGGTTTAGAACGCATCAGTGTTATGGATAAGGCGCTTTTTGCCGCTGATCCTGCCAGCGGTTTTATTACCGCGGCTGCTTTGATACGCCCTGAAAAGAAGCTGGCCGAGGTGCAAATGAAATCGTTGAAGAAACGCTTTAAAGAAGGCTCTTTTGCGAAAGGAGCCAGTCGGGAACACATGGACACCTGCGCTGAGCTGGGACTGGAAAGAGAAGAGTTCTTAAACATTGCTTTAGAAAGCATGAAAAAAATTGCCGGTCAGATCGGACTATAGGTAAAAATTCGTAATTAAACGGGAATAATAACTTATACAAACCCAAAGGAGGATGACAAGATTAACAGTGAAACAGTATTAAACTATATGCGCCAGGAAAGCTATAGGCCGATGGGATATTCTGAACTCATTGCGGTGTTTGGGCAAGGCGGGGAAGATGAAGCCAGATTTGCCAAAGTAATGGGGCAGTTGGAAAAAGCGGGAGAAATCGTCAGAACCCGCAAAGATAAATATGGCTTGCCTGAAAAGATGAACATCTATCGCGGAGTCATAAAACTAAGCCAGCGGGGTTACGGCATATTGATAAACGACCAGGCAGATATGGAGGATATCTTTGTGTATGGGCGCAACCTAAATGGGGCTATGCACGATGACCGGGTTCTGGTCAGAATCCACCAGCGCGCTGGCAACAACCAACGCCCGGAAGGGGAGGTAATAAGAGCCTTAACCCGTGCCAACCAGGAATTGGTAGGCACATATGAAAAACACAACCATTTGGCTCAGGTGATCCTTGATGATTCCCGGCAGATTTACCCGGTTTATGTAAAACCGGACAGCAAAATGAAGGTTCGCAACGGAGATAAAGTGCTGGTCAGAATAACTAAGTTCCCCGACAAGGATCGCTATCCGGAAGGCAAGATCATAGAAGTTTTAGGACGTAAAGGCCAGCCGGGAGTAGATCTGCAAATAGTAATAAAAAAGCATAATCTCAGGGATAGCTTTCCGCAGGCAGTTATTCAAGAAGCACAGCAAATCGCAGGGCCGGTTTCGGAAGTAGAAATAGCCGGGCGCAAAGATTTACGAGATGTAAGAATGGTGACTATTGACGGAGAAGATGCTAAAGATTTGGATGATGCGGTTTCCATCCAGAGAGTCCGGGATGGGTATCTGCTGGGGGTACATATTGCTGATGTCTCCTATTATGTCAAGGAAGACAGCCGTCTGGACAAAGAGGCATTTGAAAGAGGCACCAGCGTTTATCTTATAGATAAAGTGTTGCCCATGCTGCCACAAGAGCTATCCAATGGAATTTGCAGCCTGAATGCCGGAGAAGACCGGCTGGCTGTCAGTTGTATCATGGAAATAGAACCGTCCGGAAACCTGCGTAAATATGAGATATGCAAATCAGTTATTCATGTTAATCAGCGCATGACTTATACTGCCGTGAACCAGATCTTAAGTGGAAATGATCTGGAATACACCCAGCGCTACAAAGAACTGGCAGAAGACTTTATTTTAATGAAAGAGTTGGCCGACATACTCCGACGGGAGAGAAGCGAGCGAGGCGCACTGGACTTTGATTTCCCTGAAACTAAAGTAATTGTGGATGAAAAGGGCTTTCCGACTGATATCAAGTGCCGTGAAAGCGGAGTCGGGGAAAATCTGATTGAAGATTTTATGATTAAAGCCAATGAGGTGGTTGCCGAGCATTTATTTAAAAAGGAGGTGCCAGCTCTCTACCGGGTGCATGAAAAACCGGAAGGGGATTCCCTAACCAGGCTAAACAATGTATTGGGAGTATTTGGACATAAAGTTCAGGAAAATCGGGTGAGTCCCAAGGTATTTCAAAAAATACTGACTGATATTAAAGACAGCCCGGGAGAAAAAACTATTGCCCTGATGCTGCTGCGATCAATGAAACATGCCCGTTATGTCAACCAGGCGCTGGGCCATTTCGGGCTGGCATCCAAGTATTATTGCCATTTTACCAGTCCCATACGCCGCTATCCCGACTTGATAGTGCACCGGGTTTTATCATTGCTTCTGCAAAATGGCTTAACAGCTAAAAAAAGAGATCAGCTGAATAAAAAGATGATTATCTACGGCGAGCATTCTTCCCTGCAGGAAATCAAGGCGGAAGAGGCGGAACGCGACCTGGTGGATATTAAGAAATGTCAGTATATGCAACAGTTCATTGGTGAGGAGTTTGACGCCAAAATATCGTCGGTACTGTCTTTTGGATTTTTTGTGGAACTTGCCAATACCGTGGAAGGGCTGGTCCATATATCTACCATAGCCGATGATTATTATGAATATAATGATAAAGCTTTTACCCTCACTGGCATCCATACCGGGAAAAAATACTCCATAGGGGATGAAGTTCGGGTATTGCTGGCGAAAGTGGATGTAGATGCGGTTAAAATTGATTTTGAAGTAGCGCATTAAAAAGTATTCAGGCCAGGCCTTTGGCCCTTAGCATTAATTCAGCACTATTGACGTTGAACCCCGGAGAGTATATAATAAGAATGCAGATTTGTCGATCTACCCTGGCTTGGAAGAAATAATTCTTATCCAAGCGAGGGTTTTATTTATAGAGGTGGAGAAATGAAGAAAAAAACTGGCATCAAGCCGGTAGTTGAAAACCGCAAAGCGCGCCACGATTATCACATTAAAGAAACTTATGAGGCGGGCCTGGCTTTGGTGGGAACAGAAGTCAAATCGTTGCGGAATGGCAAGGGCAACCTGCAGGATGCCTATGCAATAGTAAAGTCCGGCGAAGTATGGGTCAATAATTTTCATATTAGTCCTTACGAACAGGGCAACCAGTTTAATCATGATCCCAAAAGGCCCAAAAAGCTCCTGCTTCATAAAAATGAGATCCGCAAGCTGCTGGCTTTACAGAAGGAAAAAGGTTATACTTTAATACCGCTGCAGATATTCTTTAAGCATGGCTTGGCTAAAATGGATCTGGCCGTGGCAGTAGGTAAAAAAATGTACGATAAGCGCCAGGATATGAGTGACCGAGATGCCAAGCGAAACCTGGAAAGAGTTTTAAAGAGCAAAGGTCGAGATGACTAAGGCCGGCGTTTGAGTGGATGAATATTACAGGATAATTAGGGTCAGAATTATGTTATAGTTAGCATTGCAGTGGGAAGGATTTATTCTTGATATATTGTTTTGGTTGAATTATCGATCCCGCTAAATTAAGGGGGCGCAATGGTTTCGACGGGGGATAAGATGGGTTGAGTAGCGAGCCGAGTTGTCGCCAGCTCGTTAAAAAGGTGAAAAACTTTAAATTAACTGACGAAAATAATTTCGCTTTAGCAGCCTAGTGCTGCTCGTCCGGCTAGGTTTCCTCACGGCTTAGTGCAGGGCGTCACATAGTGAGGGTACCCTTAAGCCTTCTTTCTCGAGGGGCTTACCGGGGAAATCAATCGGGGATAGCTTAAGGAGGCCTGTTCGTGGGCTTCTGGATGGCGAAATCCAAACACGAAATGCGCTCGGAGAAGCTCTTCTGGTCTTTCTTTCGGACGGGGGTTCAATTCCCCCCGCCTCCACCAGCCTAACAGCGAGTCATCGCTTTCAAGGACCGTTTTTACGGTTCTTTTTGTATTTAGGGGTTCGGTACGGATGGGGAGTGGTTGAGGGACTGGGGGTCCGTTCGGTTAGAATCCGTACCCCCTTACCATATCCTTCTCTGGCTGTAGATTCATGACGCTTATGAGATGCATTCCACCCAGGAATAAACCGAATATGAAGCATAGGCCAATGGCAATAGCCATTATTTTTTCACTTCAAATCATTCCTTCCCTCTGAATTCCAGGAAACAGCTCTTTTGCCTGATTTCCTCATTTTTCAACCATACGCATAATCTCATGGAGTGTGATCTGGCGTAAGCTGTCCCATACTACAGTATCGCCGTTTTCTACCCTGACGGATTGAAACTTTTCTAAATCTATCAGGTCGCAAAATCGGACAGCCTGCAGTCTCGACTTCATATCATAAATGATTCTGTGGCAGTTATCCAGCTCAATTTCCAAAGTATAATTTTCAAAAGGAATTACCTTCACAATCTTGGACAAAATGATCTATCTCCCTTCAATATATACAGAAAAACTCCACCATTTTAATTCTAGTGGAGTTTTTTTAGGATGTATATTATCGCTTACGATACTTCTTGCAAAAATTTGTAGAATTTCTGATTTAAAGGTTCTCTTGGGGTGGACGGCACTTATGTATACAGTCTATAAATTACCTGCAGACGTCTGCATTTGATAAACAGTCAAAGACGAAACTCTTGCTATGCATCCCTCTCCCTCCGATTATATTGATAACGCTTCTTATACTACCTCCACTCACGAGCTCAAGATCATCCTCACTAAGTTCCTCACTTGCTTTTTTTACCTCTTCCGAAGTGAAATCAAATCCCTCTGCTTTTACCAACTGTATACGGGATTCCGGGCTCTTGCACGCTGTTACTCTTTGGGCAAAATCTGCATCCGTTTTCATTCTTTCGACAAATGCTTTCGCTGATTCCATACTCATAATAAATTCCTCTTTCTCTTAAATATTTATAAAAATCTATGCAATCCTCATTTGAGGTAATTGCCTCTCAAACTTGATATTTTCTTTAAAAATCAAAAGGGCATGGCTTGAACTGGAAGATGTCCTGTTCTGCGAGAAATATTCGGTCTTCACGCGTAAGGTTGCTAACAATATAGGCAGCCATCTCCAGTCGTCGGCGATACAATTCGCAAATGTCGTCAGGCGGCGTTGTGATAGAGCCGCAGGAGCTGGCGTTGTCGTACTTGCACCCTCCTGCACAGTAATATCTGGCAAAGCAGCTCACACAAGTTTCATTCTCTAGAGCGGGGCTGTGCAGATATCTGTCGCGGTTCAACCCATTTTCAAATATATTCCCGATTCTATAGTCCTCTGTGCCGACAAAGCGATGACAAAAATAAATATCTCCTGTCACTGATACAGCCACAACTCCCAAACCTGCCCCACAGAAAAAGTATTCTTTCCGATTATTCAGCAAGTCGGATATCCCCCTGCGCAGCTCACTGCTTTTTCCAAGGTTCCTTAAGGCCTCACCATCTCTTCTCCGAATAAGTGACAACCACTCTTCAGCATCCTGCTCAATATCCTCAAAAGTACATTGAATGTTTCGCGTTAACGCTTCGTTTTTTTTATGGTCATCAAGCAAAGGTGAAACCGGTATAATACCCACTTCTTTAAAACCGATATCATGCATCGCCTCTTTAATCTTCTGATGATTGGCTCCGTCCACAGCAACGGAATTACTCAAGGTATCGGGCACTGCTTCCAGCAGTCTTTTTATATTTGGCAGTATAATATCATAAGATCCTTCGCCGTTTGCAAAGGGTCTCTGCTTATCCTGCAGCTCTTTTGGACCGTCAAAGCTAACCAGAAGAGATATCGATTTCTCTTTTAAAAAAGCAATAACTTCATCATTCAATAAGGTGGCGTTGGTGGTGGCGTTGAACATAACCTTCTTACCGACTTCGGCAGATTTTTTCTTGGCATAAGCTACGATACGTTTCATAAGCGGAAATTTCAAGAAGGGTTCCCCTCCGAAAAATTTGATCTTTATTGTTTTCATGTCTGCCGATTGCTTGATTAACCAGTCAATAGCTTGAAAGGCGGTTTTTTCGTCCATATCGCCTCTCGCACCATATTCCCCGCCTTCTCCATAGCAATAAGTGCATTTTAAGTTACATGACTGGGTTAAGAACAGGCTCATATGGACAACGGGAGGAGCTTCTATGGCCGGAGTAGGAAAAGCCTGACCGGGGACAGGGTAAAAGCCGCCATCCTGACTATTTGGCTCAGTGAAAGAAGTCTCGTTCAATAATTTTGCAGACATCTCTTCAATATCGATTAAATATGTATGTCCTTTGTGATGGAATACCTGATACCGTTGCACTGCTTCATTGTTCATCACAAACGTCCTCCTTATCTTCCACAGCAAAAAACATAAAATATTAAAAACCCCGCTACTTAATATTAGCAGGGCTTTCTAAAACAATATACTATCGCATGAGATACTTTTAGCCGATATCTTACAATATTTTCATTTCTAATGTTTTCTTGACGGCGGTCGCACGCCCTGAAACATCTAATTTTTGATAAATAGCAGTGATATTTTTTCTAACGGTAACCTCCGCAATAAAAAGTTCTGTTGCTATTTCACGGTTGCTTTTTCCCTCTATAATAAGCCCCAGTATTTCCTTTTCTCGTTTAGTCAGCACAAGGGCCTTCGCTTTCCTTTCTGTCAGATTTTTCAGGTTATCGGCATATTGGGATGTAGAAGATAAGAGCAAATTAAGATATTCATCCTGCTCATTAGCTTTTTGCAAGTCCTTAAGAATATCGAGTATATATATGCCATATTCCGCAAAAGGCAATATAATTTGATCTGCCCTTCCAATCTTTACGGCGGACAACAAGGATCTTTTAGCCTCCTCCATCCCATAGAGATGACGACAGGCGATTGCGGACAATATATACATGTGCAGATAACCGATCATATTGCTGAACACCGAAAAGACCTGACGCATCTGTTCACAGGCTACATCCAGCTTTATGTATTCTTTCTTAAACAAAAGGTGTTTCCCATAAACAATGTAGTTGAAGCCCATACCCTGATACAATATCTCGCTCTGTTCCATGTCTCCTGCACTCAGCCATTGCCGGAAGCTGTTTTCGTTTCCAGTTATCCCGCCCATATAGCCAAGGCATACATCAAATGTGCTGTTGAGGATGGGGCTGCTTATCCCCTCTACTTCGACATTCAAATCGTTTATGGTTTCCAGGGCTTCCTCAAACCTTCCCTGCGCCGCAAGTGCCCTTGTTATCGTAAAAACCGCACATATCAAGACGGATAGCTGATTCATGGTCTTTGCCTTGTACGCCGCCTTGTGTGCATACAGTTCAGTTTTGTCCAGATCTCCCGTTTCCAGGAAATATTCCGCCTGCAATATATCATCAAAACCTTTGCCGCATCCTCCGGCCATTTCCGTGTAATACTGAAACATTTCTTGGACACATTCCTTAGTTTCCAGCAGAGCGCCTTCTCGGCGATAATACAGATATAAAGAATGGGGGGAGCCGAAGGTAATTATCTTGCCCTCGTTAGCTATATAGGATTGCCCGCCCAGCAGCCCGTGAGCCCTTTTCAGTTTTTCTCGCATTAAAGGGGCGTCATTAAAGCCTATATAGGCTTTGATCAGCTCGACTTCGCCGTTGATGCGTCTTTGCATATCGGAAGATATGCCACGTTGTCTTTGGTAATAACTCTCCACATCGGACAACAGTTGGGAACCGGCCTCCCTGTCCATGTTTGTAGCGTAAAATCCTGCATAGGCCAAGTACCCGATGGGGTGGCGGTATTTCACCTCGTCTGGAATCTGCTCAAATATCTCCACAACATATTTACTGCTGCTGTCCATGATTTGGGTAATACTTTCGCTTTTTTCGAATGCCTTCATAACAAGGTCATATTCGCTTGCTTTTATGAGCTGTTTTAGTCCTGTGAGAAGGTCCTCCTGCCGGATACACCACTCTCCAGACAGCCTGTACAGCTTTTTCGCTTCGATTCCTGACTGTGCTTCGTCCAGCGTTTTCTTCAGGTAGCTCTTAAAGACATTATGGATACCATAGACATCTTCTTGTTTATCATAGCGGATAAAAGAGTTTTCGTAGCTTATTTTTCTTATGATTCGCTCGGCTCCCTGTTCACCTGTCACATAGACCGCCTGCTGCGGTGTAAAGTTGTCCAGGATGCACAGGGACTTAAGCATCTGCAATTCCAA
>JAQVWS010000028.1 GCA_028709585.1 Syntrophomonas sp.
TCTTGATCAAGTGAAATGTTGCGGCTGTTCAGTTTTGAATACCGGGCCTTAATAACTTTATATTGTTTTTCCTGTAAGCTATTGAACTGGACAATCCTTTGGTTAAACAAAGGATGTTTTTCTAAACCTGAACGTATTGATTTAGTGAATGGGCAATATTTTAAAAATATCTCCCTGGCCACTTTATTTAGGCGGACTAACCCTTTGGATTCGTAAGCAAGCCAGGTATGGTAATCCGAAGCAAAAGCTTCCCTTACATTATTGCGGCACTTAGCCATTTGTAGCTTTATCTTATGTTTAGCTTCGCTGGACAAATCATTGTTTTTCTTATAAAACTGAATGTAGTAGGCATAGTCCGCGGCTAGCGAACTCTGGCATCCGTCATTGCGAACATAGCTAAACATATTTTTGCATAAATCCCATCTAAACTTAGCTACAACATCAATCATTAAATTATCCAAGTCTTCATCAGTAAAAATGGGAAAAATAATGCGTCCCGGGGAAGTCTTAATTTTACCCGTTAGTTCCTGCCACATTACTGCCCGGGAACCGAAGGTGGGCATTAAAATTATATTGGGCAGAACTGATTTCATTATTAATTCTTTGGTTATGCCCTTTTCTGGTTGATTAAATACTATTTCCCGATGGAACGCGGAAAAATCAACTGCAAGAATCTTATCCAGGCTTGCTTCTAGCTTCTGAGGGGTTAACAAAGCATTACCTAAATCTTTGGTTATTAATCCGCTATTAAGGATTGGAAAATATTTTCCAATCTGACCACAGCAAAGCTTCTGGCCGGTTTTTAATATACTATTAATCTCATGGTTTAGCCTGCCTTGTATATCATTGTCATAGCCAGGTTTATCTCGGTCATTAAGCTCTCCGCGCTTCTTCTTATCTCTGAAAATTTCAAAATAATCTTGACCAAATTCGTTTACCGAGGGATCTTCCTCCCTACTAATAATCTTTGCCAACCAATCATGCATATTAAAGGATAAAAACCTTCCCGGAGCAAAAGGTTTGTCAACCAGTTCATAAAGTAAATTAATATGATTAGCGTGGAGAAGTTTTTCATCCATATAGCCAAATAATAAAAACATTCGCAAGATTCGATCCGTGTTATTCTCCGTCAATACTTTATTTAATACTGATTTATACACTTCAAAAAATACTGCCCCAATAGCGTCTCTCAGCTTAATAGTATCACTATCCAACGGGGAGTTATCCATAATATGGCTGTACATTTTAAGGTTAAATCTTAATAGTTCCCCTTGCTCCCTTGAAATATCTGCATAATTCAATATTTTTACCGTACTATTCCTGAGCTCTTCCGGAATACCGTCATGTTCATTATTGGCCATTAATGATTGATTAATAACCGTACTCATTACCTCACCTCATTAATTCATATTCTGCGTGATTGCAGCAGAATTACGTAAATATTCTTTGGTCCCCCTCCCAGCCATTTAAATTACACTTATCCGCTGGGCTTATCTATTTTCGTGCCAAATTATATATACTTATCCATTTATTTATCATTTTACCAATTATACATTTATAGAATCAATAAGTTAATTAGCCCTAAGTTTCAATTGTCTTATGCCATTAGTCCTATTTTGTTATATTTTCGCAAATATTATCACAATTAATATTGGTGCCAATGGGGGCCAGTCGGTGGGCAGGCCAGGGGGATATTTCAGTGGAAAAGCCAAAGTATCTCGATGCCATCAAATCAACACAAGATGTTGACAGTCCTGATTTTGGGTATTATAATAAATATTATATAATAATGTGCGACTATCTTACCAATTTTATTAATATTTCTATTCAATATGAATGAAATTAACTCGCCGTAAGAAAATAAGCAAGATCAAAGTCTTCTCCCGCTCGTTATTGACAGCCAATTGCTTAAAACTGAAAAATTACTGGGGGGAGCTTCTATTTTTTAGCATCTCGTCTTAGGCCTGGTTCCATGTTTTATGTGTTAGTAGGTACCTATAATACTGAATGGTGGCAGGTGTGCGGTATGTCAAATGAGAATCCTAACAGCCATAATAATAAAGCCGCCGGTTATAAACTAACCAGGAATATTTATGATCATTCTGGCACCTTACTAATAAGAAAAGGTACCGTTCTTACCGAGTCTATGATAACTTTGTTACACAATCGCAACGTCAAGTATGAAGATTGGGTGGATGGCCCACTGACTGACAAGTAACAAGTGAGGCCCCCTTTCGCCGCATTCTAGAACAATTCACGGAAGATTTGCCTTCCTATTCCGCTTGCTCTAACCAATAGTCCCTATCCTTCCCAACCTGTCCATGCTATAATTTGAGAAATTCTAATACCAACCGGTTGATTTTAATACGGGGAGATAATTATGAGCTTTTTAACTGTCGATCAGAATAGATGTAAACGCGACCATATTTGCGTGGCCGAATGCCCAATCAAATTAATTAGATTCAAGGAGCCTGACTCATTCCCCGGCTCAGTTAAAGGAGCCGAACAATACTGTATAAGCTGCGGTCATTGTGTGGCCGTTTGTCCAACTAATGCTTTAACTGTTAGTACCGTTAATTCCACCGAATTTCTGCCGTTTAATCCAGATCTGCTTCCTAAACCTGATCAGATCGAGCACTTTCTTAAATCCCGACGCTCAATCCGCAGTTTCAAAGATAAAAAAGTTGACCGATTAACCCTGGAAAAGTTAATTGACATTAGCTCCTATGCACCTTCCGGTCACAACGTACAACCAGTTCACTGGATGGTCATCCAAGATAAGAACCAGGTTCACCGTATCGCTGAGCTGGTAGTGGATTGGATGCATTATGCGATTGACAACATGCCTGAATTAGCAGCCGCTATGTTTATGAAAGCCATATGTTCTGCCTGGAATCATGGAAGTGATAGGATCTGCCGTGATGCTCCTCATCTTATAATTGCCCATGCCCCGGCAAGTAATTCTTTCTCGCAGGGATCTTGTACCTTGGCCTTAAGTTATCTGGAATTGGCAGCTCACTCGATGGAATTAGGAGCTTGTTGGGCTGGATACGTTGAAATAGCTGCAGCATCTTTCCCTCCGCTTATGCAGGAGCTGGCACTTCCGGAGAGTCATATGGTTTATGGCGCTATGATGATAGGGTATCCTAAATACCGTTATCACAAAATCCCATCTCGCACTGTGCCACGGATACTCTGGCGTTGAACATCAGCCACCAGGATAAGCTGAATGCTTTAAATATGTAAAAATAATAACAAGCCACACCCAATACAGGTTATCCAAAATGCTGGCGCATACGCTCCTTAGTCATCAAATACTCTGATAATAGATGGATGTTCCACTTCGTCGGGATTTTTAACAACAGCTAATACTGGCAGGCCAAAAATTACTCCGCCCAGTATCATCGATACAGATACGGAAATTTCAAATTGCGCTGCCATATGATAGCCCATTAAACCCCCCAACCCAATTGCCAGCAATGGTACAATCACAGTCAATAAAGCATTTTTGTTTTTGCTATACTCTTTATTTTCTATCAAAACTCTCTGTCCAGCCTCGGCCCCCATCTCGTTGGCAACATCGATAATCATATTATCTTTATCCTGATAAGCGCCGTTATTTGCGCCATCAGTCTGTTTTAGGCACCGTACTTTAGCTTTTTCGCCCTGGGATTCAATTACAACCCCTTCAAACGCCTTTTGCATTATTTCCTGACCCTTTCTTTTATGTAAATTTTTCAGCTTAATTGAACCATATCAAGTTTAACAAATCCATTTTAACATTTATCCCCTGGGCAAAACAATTTATGGCAGCCTATTCATAAAAAAAGAGCACCTCCAAACATCGAACTTTTATCCAATCTTGGGGGTGCACTTAACGGCTAATTTTTTCTCTGATACTATAACCACTAGTAGCAGACTATTTTACTATTAATACTGGCCGGTCAGCGTACTGAACCACTCGGCTGCTCACGCTGCCCATCAAAAGTCCTGCTATTGCGTTCATTCCCAAACTACCCATAATAATCAGATCATGTTTTTGGCCAAGTTTTACTATAGTCTGTGCTATGTCACCTGACTTAAGTGCAGTTTTAACTTTATTAGGCGAAGTAATCACTGCTTTGGTCTTCTCTAATACTGATACCCCATTTTCCTTGGCGGCTGCAATAACCTTTTCACTGATGTCTTTGCCAATAAAATAATTGCTGCTTTCATTACTCATGTACACATTTAGTATAGTTAGTTCCTCAGCTATGCCTTTTTCCAGATAACTATTCGCAACCTGAGCTGCTTTAATTGAAGTAGCTGAACCATCAACGGCGAGTAAAATCTTCTTATACATATTTATACCCCCCCTTTTTATTGATTGTATTTACATTATAGCAGATTTTATCTCCTTTGGATAATAATAATCAACCTCAAAGCATGATTCCTTGATACAAACCGGGCTTAGCCCAGTATTAATTACAAATAAATTTTCCCTGTTATTCGGCAATATTTTCGACCTGCAAATAGCTGAATTCCAGTTTTCTTTTAGCCCTTTCAAGGGCCTTGGCTACCCCTCTGCCAATAAGCAAATAAATAATTAAGTTTCCTGCAGCATGAAGGCTGTCAAACCAAAAGCTGGCAGCACAGGTTGCCAGCAGTGACTGCCAGGTAAGCGGGGCGATAAATGCCAGCCAGGTCCACAGATTCATAATCCATCCAAATATATATCCCCAGCCAAACTGGAATGCTGCCATGCTTCTCCATCCGCCATTAGGAAGTATATATCTAAATAAGCCGGCGGAAAAACCAGCCAGCCCCCAGGCAAACATCTGCCATATCGTCCATGGGCCCTGTCCCAGAAATAAATTGGAGGCCAGGGCAGCGGTGGAACCCACCATAAATCCTGCCCTAGCACCAAATATATACCCAGATATGATTACTAAAAACGTGGTGGGCTGAACACTTGGTACCGCTGCCAGGGGCACCCGCCCGGCCGCCGCCAATGCTCCCAGCACAGCAATTACAGCGATTTCCCGCGCTGAAACGCGGCCCTCCTCAAAGCTTAAATATAGAAACAATAATATAGCCGTAATTATTGCCAGTGAAAGCATTCCCCAGTTGGGTTGCACCATTACATCTGCCAACCAGGCGGCAAAAGCGAGTAATCCTGCTGATCCTATTATGAAAAACCAGGAGCGCACTGTAAAAAAACCTTTTACCATTCTTTTATTTCCTTATTACCTTTGCATTTACTTTGCTATCAATCTAGCCGCCCACAGAGGTCTGACCCTTGCCACCGCTTCTCTTAAAGTGAATATTTCATCATCAATACCCTTAAACATCCTTCTTATCTGTGGAACGTAAAACATGGAACTACCCAGTACTTCATTACGGGGCCCATCGCACGCAATCCTCCCATCAAACAGCATTACCAGGCGCCTGGCGCCCTGGTTAGCAAACTCAATGTCGTGAGTTACCAGGATTATAGCCACCCCCGTCTGCAGCAAATCCTGCAGCAAATTGTTTAAATCAGCCTTCATCCGTTGATCAAGACCTCTGGTTGGTTCATCCAGAAGCAAAAGCCGGGGACTAGCTGCTAATACTGAGCCCAAGGCAACACGCTGTCTTTCCCCACTGCTTAAATCCCGGGGATTGACCTGGCTTAAGGGGTAAAGGTTCAGTCTGCGCAGCAGCCGCTCTATATGGCCGTTATCAATTTGCCCCAGATTGGCTTGAGTAAACTTCAATTCTTCTTCAACCGTATCATGAAAAAGATAATCATTAGGATTCTGGGAAAGGTAACCAACCAACCGCGCTAATTGCTGCGGCGGCGTATTGCCTATAGCATTGTTCATAATCGTTATTTGACCTCGACCAGGCCCGATAAGGCCGGCCAGCTGCTTTAATAAGGTAGTCTTGCCGCTGCCGTTGTCTCCCAGTATGGCCACGAATTCGCCCGCAGTTATTGAGAAGTCAATGTCTCTTAATGCTTCTTTTCCGTTGGGATAGGTATACCATAGCTTATTTATTTGGGCAACCGGGGTTTCCGGTGAGATCTTCCCCGCCCGGCTCCGGCATTTAGAAAATAATAATTGGTATTTTTCTTTTATAGTGAATAATGTAAAATCGGTCTTTCTCCTGGTGCAGTCTCTAATACTATGGTCTCCCTTATTATCAGCTTTCCTCGGTTTAGCATTTAAATCGGACTGCTCAGAGGCTGGCGCTGGGACTTGATACGGATTGCTTTCCCTATAAATATTATGCAGGAGCTTACGCCCGGTTTTAATAGTGAGGGGTATATCCTGCGCCTCAATATGGGAGAAAAAAGCGGCTACCGGAGGCAGAAACGGATACCCATTCTTGACTTCCCAAACCGCTGTTTCTTCTGGAGTTGCACATTTTATTATCCTGCCATTTTCCATCACCGCTACCCGGTCAGCCAGATGGAAACAACGTTCCAGCCGCTGTTCAATCAGGATGATCGTTATGTTCATCTCTTCGTTAAGCCGCTTAACCAGGTTAAGTATTTCTTCGGCAGCCAGCGGGTCTAACTGCGAGGTAGGTTCGTCCAATATCAACACTGATGGCTGCATAGCTAATATGGAAGCCAGGGCTACCTTTTGTTTTTGTCCCCCCGACAGATTGGCTGTGAATTCCTGTTTAAGGTCGGTTAAATCAAAAAAGCTCATTACCTCGGCTGACCGACGCAGCATTTCCGGTTGGGACAAGGCTATGTTTTCCATACCAAACGCGATCTCTGTCTCTACACCGGTCATAACCAGCTGCTTTTCAGGGTCTTGAAAAACTATACCGATATTTTGAGCGAGACTGCGCCTATCAATGAATCTTATGTCTTGTTCCTTAAAATACAATCTCCCTCCGATTTTACCCCCATAGAAATCAGGTATCAGGCCTGCCACGGCTCGCGCCAGCGAAGATTTGCCCGAGCCGGACCCGCCTGTTACCAGCAGGAATTCTCCTTCTCCTATCTCTAAATTAATACCCTGTAAAGCTGGCTTTTTAGAATCCGGATAAAAATAGCTTAAATTCTCGACTCTAAATAATGGCAATGCTGAGCCCCCCAACTTAATAAAGCCGGCAGAGATAATCCGCCTAAAATTGCTGCCATAATGGGCAGATTGCTGCTACCGCCGGGCATATCTCCCCAGCCCGAGTAAAAAGAATAGGTTCCCAGACCATCGAAAAGCGCATATAGGGCAATACCTGCAGCCAAAAGACAACTGATCAGGCATAACATGTCCCGAGGGCGAAAGTAATCCCGCCGATAGCGCAAACGGGGTCCGCTTCCAAAAGCTCTGGCCTGCATAGCTTCAGCCATTTCCAACGAGTCTTCCAGGGATGAAATAAGCAAAATGTTAAACATATATAAATATTTACCCCAGCGCTGTCTCAATGTTCCGGCCTGGAAATCCACACCCCGCAGTTGCTGAACTTCTTTAATTCTATGCAAAGAAGCTGTCATAACGGGAAATAGCCTGGTTGCCAGCGAAACCACCAGAGCTGATTTGCGAAAAAAGCGGGGCCACAGATTCAGCAGCCGGTCCGGGTGGATAATCTGGTTATAGAGACAGAAAATACTTACTATTATCAAGAGCCGCAATCCCATCAAGGCCCCATAGAAAATCGACTCCACTGTTATCGCCAGGACGCCCAACCCAGGCAAATCCGGCGTCAGCCAGAGCACTGTATTTCCAGTACTGCTTGCCAGCGGATTAATTATCATAATAAGCACAGCCATTCCCAGGGCCAATTTCATATAGCCTTCCCAGGCTTTCAAACCTTCAGCAGCCCAAATAGCCAGCACTACTGATAGCATCAGTCCAATAAGATAAAGAGGATGGGAGAAAGCCAGCACCAGAACCAGCAGGACCGCAATATAAGTCAGCGATGCAGCCGGGTGCAGGGTTTGCATAAAATTCCCCTTTTCCGTGTAAAAGAACTGATCGATCATTTATACAAACTCCTGGCATTGCTGGGTTATATAAACGGTATTAGCTGTCCGGGTAATAATAACCGCCTGCTCCTGTTGATCCCAGGTTACAGAATAATCAAAAGCCTCGGCAATATAGCGCGCCGGCAGAAAAATGCGACCCGGCGGTTTGCTGACGGAAACTACATCCATAGCATATTCTTCATTATTTATATAAATAATATTTTTACCTAAGGCCAGGCTTATTTCCACACCATTGCTGGCTAAGGTTACAGCCTGTGATGAAGGTTCCCATAAAATGCTGCTTGCTGGTATTTCCAGAGACAGAGCCAGATGGCGCAGGGGCACATATATGCGACCGTTTTCAGCAAAAGGAGCAGCATCTGCTTCCAGGACTTGCTTTTGCCCATTTTCATACAGTTCATATGTAAACTCACCTGGTTTAAAGCGGATTATCCTTTGCTCGGCCGCAGCGTTATTACTAATATTCAGTGGGGATTTTTCCTGGATTAGACTAACCATCGGTTTTCCGTAATATAGCTGGCTAAGAGCTAATAGTGCCTGCTCTGAAGCCATCATATTAGCATCCCTGCCCTGGTCGTGGCAGAAAGAACCATCCGGCAATTGAAAGCCCAGCAATGATGTCAGCAGACTGCCGCCCGGTTTAGACCACTCGGAGCCGGCGGGATCCAACCCCACGGCAATAATCCCGCTGATTGCCATACTTGCAGATTCCAGGTTCTCTGCTCCCCAGGATGCAAAGCCCCCCTTGTCATCCTGAACACTTTTTAAATAAGATACTGCTTGACTGACCTCTTGAATGCCGCTTTCACCCATTGCCCCCAGTGCCATTAAAGCTATTCCGGTCGAATCAACATCAGGGCTATTATCCTGCATGTTCCAATTAAAGCTGCCATCAGAATGCTGCTGTTCAACAAGCCATTGCTTGGCGGCCTCAGCGTATGGTATATATGCTCCGGCGGCTTTTAAAGCCAGCACCGCCCACATATGAGTATTGGCCAAAACCTGTTCGCCATTTTCACCTAGTCCACTCCCATCTATATTGTCAGCAAATTTTCCGTCAGCAAGCTGGGAGGCCTGTATTTTTTGCACCAGGTTCTGACCCTGATAATCATAAGGATTGTTTCCCATTGCTAATAACGTCAGCACCAAAACACTGTAATTGTTTGTTTCCCCGCTTTTTAGACTGCTGAACTGTATTTGCGCTGAGGTCGATACATTTGTATTGTGCAGGCTTTTCCCGGCCACAGCCAGTCCAATATAGCCCCAGGGCGACAATGGCTGCAGTTGGCTCTCTTCCTGCTTCATTATGTAGTTAACCGCTGTGTTTAGAGGAGACTGCAGACTGCTGTCAGGCGAAGCCTGGGCTGTTCCATAAGGGCAAAGTAAAATGAAAATAAGCAATACTGCCGCTGCTGCTGATGTTTTTGATTTAATCCCCATGTATTATACTCCTTTCAGCAGATATACTGCTTGTCGGTTATATTATTTCTTCACAAGATAATTATGGTTATCCATATCCCCTTTACTTAGGGGGCGGGGAATTGACACTTTGGCTGTACCACCAGATTATCCGGTCTCCGCTGGCGATGGTCTTTTTGTCTGCTGCCATCAGTGGGGTTTCTCCGTTAACCTGGTACATCCATCCCGATTGGCCCTTATTAGCAAGGCCGGCTATTGATTCAACCATGCCCGGCCACCGCCTGGATACTTCGAAAGGCACACCTGATGCAGCCAGGGCGTCAAAAACGGTAGTATCCTGGTTTTTGCTAATTTGAACCTTGGCCGGCTCCAGGAGAACCTCTCCGTTAATACCCACCACTTTGATCTGTGCCCAAACAACAGATTTATCTTGTCTATCACCCTCTGTTAATCCTATTATTTCTGATCCAGCCTGTGAACCCTTTTGCTTATTATCACTGGTAGGAGGAGGAGGAGTAATAACAGTTTTAGTAACGACTGTATTGGAATCTTCTGCAGGCAGGGGGGCAGTGGTTGTTTGTCCTGTACCTGACTGGGTATTACCGGGGCTATTGTCAGTCGGATATATAAATGGTCCCAATAATCCCAGCAAAAGCAGCCCCAAAGCCCCCATATAGAATATTTTTTTCACCTTATTCTCCTTTATATGTTCACAATTAAAGCCATGGTTAGCCATATTATATACTCATTGCGGCTAAATAATTATGACGATTTAAAATCTAATCATTACTTGGGTTTATCAACCCTGGTGACCTATCTGCCATCATGTCAAATCTCGTTAATAGATTGCAGATATTTATAGATAACCACCGCCCCTTCAGCTCTGCTCAATGGGTTTGTGCCATTAAAGTATCCCTCTTCATTTCCTTGCATGATACCCTGCTTATAAACGTATTTTACTCCGTTTGCTGCCCAATCGGGTATGCTGTCCATATCCTTAAATATTGGTTTTACATTATCAATATTATTCTTAGCAACGTCCAGATAATAGAAAATGCCGGCCGCCTCATTTCTGCTAATATTATTATTGGGTTTGAAGCTCCCCTCCGGATATCCAAATATAATTTGGTTTTCATAAGCAGTTGCTACCGAATCACCATACCAGTCAGCAGCTGTCACATCATTAAACAAACCATTTTTATAATATACTGTTTCCATTTCCAGGGCGGTTGTAACCATTTTTACTAATTCTGCCCGGCTTATTGCTCTTTGGGGTTCAAATCCCTTGTCAGTACCCTTAATAACACCTCTGCCCGCCAAGATTTCAATGGCATCCCTGGCCCAGGCTATATCTTCATCAACATCCGCAAAAGTAATCCTATTGTGCACTAAAATAGGCTGAATCAGTTCAACCAGCGCAAATTTCGAAAAATGGTCGATCTGAAACACTGCCATACCCATCTTAAGGTCAATAACTCCCGGAATTGGAATCCATTCTTTATTTTGCTCATCATAACAGGCCGGACTAAGGTTTTCTATATTCATATCCTCAGTAATAGCCACTTTAATAGCTATAGTTATGGGTTTGGCAAATCTGGTTCCCCCAGGACCAAATTCATATATTGATGACCCCAGTTTAATATTTGCCTGTTGCGGGCTATCCTGGGCGCTTAACTCTTTAGCACTTAAATTAATTGTTTGCGCCAGAGCATTTTCAGGTATTAGCATAGATAGTTCCTGATCCCCTAATACCGACTCCTTTTCCCCTACTGCCCCGCTGATATCAACTGTGTTGTCTGATAATTCTATTTTTAAGTTCTCTGCGTCTGCCTTGGACATTCTATTATCCACATTCAGCAATTTAGAGGTGGCTTGGTCTAAATCTAATAATCCAGCCAGTTCCGAACTGTATCTGTTTAAGGTTGCTTTTACCTCTTCTTCGGCCTGGTTTATAATTTTTGTGCTGCTCAAACCATTTGCTAATGCTAATACCTCAGCCCAGGAAGGTCCCCTTGACCCAGTGCTCGTACTGTACCAAAATATAATTTCATCATCCTGCATAATACTTACCTTCTTGGGAACATCAGAGGCGCTGTTGCCATTAATGGACCACATCCAGCCCTTGGTTCCTTCATTGGCCACCCCGTCAATTTCAATAATAAATCCATCCCAAATATCTGATACTCCGATAGTCAGGCCGGTTGCCTGCAAAGCATCCATGCCAGTCCCTTTGTCATCAGCATTGTTACTGGTGATAGTTACCATCCCGGGCCCATATAGAAGGTTGCCGGATTCGCCTACCACCGCCATATAAACATTGATATTGTTACCTGGCTCCTGGCCGGACGAACTGCCGCTATTAACTATGGTTATAACTGCCGAACCCCAAACGCAGTGGAAAACAGAACTAATAGTGGTTTGACCTGCTTTCAAGCCTTGTATCAGCCCGCTTTTCACACTGGCTACATCAGCATCCTGGGCTGACCAGCTTGACGTGCTGGTTACATCTGTTAAAGAACCTCCTAATGTATAGGCCTTGGATATGAATTGATGGCTATCATTTAAAGTTATATTGGCACTGGAAGGCTCAATCATTAATCCCAGCACCGTATTAGAATGGGGACTCGCGCCCATCTTAAGATAGGCATCCAAGACCCAGATGTTAGAGGCAGCGTTCTTGCCTGTGCCAAAGGACCGGTCTGTGTTCAGGGCTGTATTTTGCAGATAATCAACAGCGCTCTTGTCGCTATTGCTCCATGCAGAAAATTCAATCCCCAGGAGTTTCTGCGTGTATATGATCTCTGCTGTATCGATGGCAGGGTCATCAAAACCGCCTCCATCACAGAAGCCGCCATTTTCTTGCTGCATTGTTCGGAGCCAATTACAGCCACTGTTTATAGCGGCGCTAACTGCTGCTCCCTGTTCGCCAGCATATGGCTCAAGGTATTTCAAGGCCCTGACCCCTTCGGCGGTAGTCATGAAATCCTGCCAGCCGCCTGTCCAGGCCCCTGACGGGGTATGTTGCTGTTCCAGTATGTAAGCTATGGCGTCAGCTGTATCGATTAGATCAATATCACCGGCTCTGCCTATCATCTCAAAAGCAGCAATATCACTGAACCCTTCGTTATCAAAGGATCCATTGCCGGCGGCAATTTGCCTGGACTGCAGTATCGCCAGTAATTGCGTGGCTTTGACATTCTCCCTCATAGCCTTGGCTCCCAGATAATCCTGGGCCACCCGCTTGGAAGATGATGGGCCGGCTGTACTCTCCTTGGCAATAGTCTCATCTATCAAGATTATTACACGGTCTTTAAAACTTTTGTCATCATACACCCAGCTCCCTACATCAGCACCTGCCTGATTCAGTATATATGCATCATAGGAGCTGAAATTTCCCCATCCGCTGTCAACTGGCTGGCCGCCTTGATGCAATTCATAGTTGTTCCGTAATGCCTGAACCGCCAGTTCATCATAAGGACTCTGGGCCCATGCATTTCCTGAAAGGAAAAGGGGTATAAGAAGGCTGGAAAATAACGCCACTATAATAGGCAAAAGTTTTAGGCTATTTTTTCTAGGCAACATATTTGGTCCTCCTACATGTTTTAACACTAAATTTTTCTTATGAGCTCAGATAATAATCTTGTAAAGTTTTGATCTTTCCCTGGCTAAATGCAGCTATAATTAGCGGGCTAATTGGTTAACAAAATTAAAGACCCGACTTTTCTGGAAAAAGTCGGGTCCTGCAAAACTGAATATAACATGTACAAATTAGTTTAGCCCTGACCTTTCCGCGGAAGGTGGAACATTTACCAGGCAGGTATCCTGACTTGTGGATCATAACAGTTCTTCCGCCTTCCCAGGCAAAAAACCCAGTGGCATTTGGAAGCTGCTCCCCACTTACAGTGGCCGGACCGTCCGGGAATTACACCCGGTTCCCTTTGCTCCTTTGACGGAGCAACCTGGATTTTATATTTAATTGAATTAATACTATGTTATATAAAACATATTGTCAAAATATTAAAAAAATCTTTATAATTCTGTTGGCAGTCAATATGTTTATGCTACTAATATAATAACCTTAATTGGCCCGTCCTGACTTTTTTAACTCTGCCAGCAAACGAGGGATAACTTCATAAAGATCCCCGACTATCCCATAATCTGAGGCTTCAAATATAGGCGCATTTTCATCCTTGTTTATGGCACAGACTATCCGGGCATCCCGAAAGCCTGCCACGTGCTGAATCTGCCCGGATACCCCAATTCCTATATAAAGCTGAGGTTTTACTTCTAAAGCCGATATTCCTATACATAGGTCTTCCGGTAACCAGTGCTTTTCCTCTGTGATTGGCCGGGTGCACCCTATCTCGCCTCCCAATATATCAGCCAGTTCTCGGATCATATCAATATCTTCCTTTTTTTCAATACCACGGCCAACTGCTACAACCGCCTGAGCTTCTCTTATATCTCCGCTTTCACGCACTCTGTTCTGCCGTGCTAGCAGCTTCAGGGGAGATAATGGCGGCGTAGGTAGTTCTCTTTTGATTCCTTCCCGGCCAGCCTTCATTTCAGCCGGTTCAAATGTCCTTGCTGGTATAGTGGCCATTTGCGGACGTGTGGAACAAACCACCTTTTGTATACCCGCGCCTCCAAAAATGAGGCGTTCCATTTCTAATTTATTGTCGGCCCCCAATTTAAGAAAAGTACAATCGCTGGCCAGCCCGGTGTCCAGGCTCGAAGCAATAATAGCTGCCAACTCCTTGCCCCTTAACGTACCTGCCACTAAAAATATGTCCGGATCTTCCTGTTTTGCTTCATCTGCTATAACCGGAGCATATGCCAGCAGAGTCTGGTCTGGGCCCAAAGCAGGCAGCAGCCATACTTCATCGGCGCCATAATCAATATAATCCTGGGCTTGACCATTGTCACCAAGTATAATATTTACCAGTTTGGTGCCTATTTGGGATGCAAGCTCACCGCCAATATTCAAAAGCTCCAGACTCTGTTCTCTATTCTCAGCAAAAATCCATACCCCCGACATCTATTTCACCTCCTACCTAATTGCTCCTGCTTTTAATAATGCCTGAACAAAACCACTGACATCTTGCGCTTCACTGCCAAACTTCACGCAGCTGCGTTTCAGGCTGGCCGCTCTGGTCTCGCGCGTTTCTAGTTTGGGGTCATAATTCCCGCTCAGGTCCTGTTTGCCAATATTAACAACTGGCTTCTTGGATGCGGCCAGCGTATCTTTCAATCCTGGTACACGCGGGGAGTTAATATCGCTTAAAACTGTTACCAGCGCCGGCATTGGGACGGTTATTATTTCTATTCCGGCTTCAACTCTGCGCTCAGCTATAATCTGGTTATCTTTTATCTCTAGCTTCTGGACAAAGCAAATACAGGGAATTCCCAGTTTATGTGCCAGACGAGGCCCTATTTGGCGCGCATAGAGATCGCTTGAGCCTTCTCCGCAGATGATCAAGTCATATTTGATCTGGGCTCCTATAACATCTGCTAATATGGCTGCTGTTTGCGAGGGTTCCAAATCAGCAAAAGATGTGTCATTAATAAAGTAAGCTCGGTCTGGTCCGCGGGAAAGAGCATTTTTTATGCTTTTGGATGCCTCCGGTGAGCCTACTGTAACAGCAGTTACATCACCCCCGTACTTTTCTTTGATAATCACTGCTTCTTCAATGGCATTGCGGTCATAATCACTGATTTTATAATCAACGCTTTCTAAATCAATCTGACCAGAACTGGTTGCTCTGACGTATGCCTCATCAATGACCCATTTGAAACAGCTCACTATATTAATCAAAATCTGTCACCTCCCCATATTTAATGTTGAGCGGGGGATGGGAATCTATCTCCCGTCCCCCGCTCAATCAACTATTCTTATTTTTAACGCAGTATACTGCCGGCAATCGTCATGCGCTGGGCTTCCGAACTGCCCTCATATATCTCGGTTATCTTGGCATCACGCATTAAACGTTCGACTTTTACTCCTTTCATATATCCATAGCCTCCGTGGATTTGCACAGCTTTTATCGTATGTTTCATAACGGCTTCCGAGCAGAAAAGTTTAGCCATTGATGCTTCCTTGGTAAAAGGCTGCCCCTGGTCTTTCGTCCAACCGGCATGATAGGTCATGAATCTGCAGGCATTCAGGTCAGTAGCCATATCCACCAGCCACCACTGCACGGCCTGGTTTTTAGAAATGGGCTTGCCAAACTGAATCCTTTGTTTGGAATAGCTGACCGATTCATCCAGAGCTGCTTGCAGGATACCGGCAGCTTGGGCTGCGATTCCTATTCTGCCATGATCCAGACAGTTCATAGCGATCTTCATGCCGCTGCCTTCTGCTCCCAATAGATTAGCTTTGGGAACACGGCAATTCTTAAATACAACCTCAGAGGTCTGCGAAGCTCTAATTCCCATTTTCATAAAATGATTGCCAACCGTGAGCCCGGGAGTCCCCTTGGGTATGATAAAAGAGCTTAGTCCTTTAGGGCCAGCAGATTTATCCGTCCAGGCGAAGGTCACAAAGGTATCCGCTACCGGACCGTTGGAACAAAAAGTCTTGGTTCCATTTAAAATATATTCGTCGCCATCCAGCAATGCGGTGGTAGTAGCAGCGCCCACATCGGTGCCGGCTCCCGGTTCAGTTAAAGCAAAAGCTCCTATATGTTCACCTTTTGCCAGAGGGGTCAGATATTTTTTCTTTTGTTCCTCATTGCCATAGTTATTAATAGGCATTGAAGCCAGACTGGTATGAACCGACATAGTAAAACCAGTGGCAGCGCAGGATCGTGAAAGCTCTTCGACGGCTATAGCGTAAGTTAAATAATCAGTCCCCTGGCCGCCATACTCTGTCGGGAAGGGCATTCCCATCCATCCACCGTCGGCCAGCTTTTCAATTACCTCTTTAGGATAACGGGCATTTTCATCAATTTCCGCCGCTATAGGCTCCACATACTTTAATGCAAACTCCCTCATATTGCTCCTGATCAGTTCTTGTTCCTCATTTAGCCTAAAATCCATGAAAAATTACTCCTTTCTATTTATTAGTTTCTTTTATGTAAGCACCGCATATGTCTCAAAAACCCCATTTTATAGTCATATCCCTCTGGTTTTATTGTATTTGGTATACCAACTATTTGTCAACCAATTATATTTCGCTTCCACATTTTACCTGTATAACTAGCTTAGAAATGCACAATATATATTCAGAAGCAGCAACGGTTCTTTTCAAGGAAGCTGCAGTGTTCCGTATTAAGTCCCCTTATGGGATAAATCTTAAGTGAACACAAATTCCTAATGAAATAAAACCGTTCTTGTTTCTTAAAAATCCGTTGGCGAAATTGATTGAAGCCGTTAATTCGGTCTTCAATATGACAATTCAGCCAACGGATTAATTGTTTTGTTTTAGTTTAAGGGCTGGCAGGTAAAATAATATTGCCAATAACGGCACCATCAAAAATAATGCATAATAATAAAGGGGCTTATCTAAAAACGTTCCGGCCGGCAGAAGCGAAACCAAGGGAATTATTGGTGTGTGCCACAATTCCAGCATGAAAATGAAATAATAGGCTAATTCAGTGAGATGATCTAATTCCGTTATTATCGAGACGACAAACAATAAGCCCGGCATCTGCCAAATAATTGCGATCAAGCCTTGTTTGCCGGGATTATCCAGCCTGCGCGCAGTGTGCTTTCCTTCTTCTATTAACAGAATTAAGTATAGGATCGATAAAATTATATCCAATCCAGGAAAGTACATCCCGAACCATACCGCCAAAATAGCAAATAAATGAATAAGATATATTCTTAATATCGCTGTAAGTATCTTCAAGTCCCCTTTTCATACAATACTTCAACCTCGGGACTGGCCATAAAGCTCTCTGGTGCTATCCACACGTCATTAAGGATATCCAGATTTATTCCCTGCAATTGATAAGCCTGCCAGATTATTTTACTGCAGTTCCAATATCTCTCACCTGATTTAAAGGCAACCGGGTAAAACATTTCTCCCTGATGAGCAAGGGCATATGCTACTGCCTGGTCCTTAACTTCACGGCTGGCCTCTACTCTCAGCAGGCACAGTTCTGAATAACTTAAATAATGATCAAGCTTTTGCACGCTTAAGCCATAATCTACATAGCCTTCCAAGACCATATTATCACCCACATATATTCCTGCGTGGGAAAAACGCCCGTAAGCGCAGTTGGGCCAACCTCCCAGCACAATATCTCCCGGCTCCAAATCAGCAAAAGACACCTTGTCAGCGGCAGCATCCCCATATCCTGACCCAATCTCACCTTTTAAAAAACTATCTGCATAAGTATATATGACTGAATCTCTGCTCCCCCATACCAGGTGGCTATTATCCAAGACTATCAATCCCAGCAGAATAAAAAAAAGCCCAGGAAAAATCATTAAGCGATATCTAGAACTACTAATAAATCTATTTAAAATTTGCATAATACTTCGTCCATACATTATAAAAAGAGCTCCCATCTCATATTCAATAACGTCTTCAACCTATTAATATTCTTGGTCAAAAATCAAATAATAAGACTATCAAAGCTTGACAATTAAATACTATGGTTAAATTGTAAGCGAAAAGTCCGAAAATAGTATAGTATAATATAAACTATCAAAAAAAGGTTATTGGGCGCAAGAGCCCCGGAAGGAGTACCACCGATGAAGAAAAACATCTTGCTTATTTCTTTTATAATTATAATAATAACTGCTGTATCTGGCTGCAAATCCAATGCCGCTTATCCTCCTGCCCCCCAATCCCCCCCCCTTTCTCAGGAAGATTCGCAGCTAACCCCGACACCTAAACCTGAGCCAACCCCTGTTCAAACGATTGAACCAGAAAAAAAGACTACTGAACTTAATCCGGCTGCTAAAACTTCATCCTGGTGGTTTATCAGGAACAAGCAGCACCAGCCTGCTTCCATAAATCAGGATATCGCTTCCTTACTGGCGAAACATAATGCCTTTTATCTTCTCCCCAATAACAACCAGCAAATCTATTTAACCTTTGATTGCGGTTATGAATTAGGTTATACCTCAAAAATATTAGATATACTGGACCGTCAACAGGTTAAGGCAGCATTCTTTGTAACCGGCCAAATCATCAAAACCCATCCCGAACTAGTTAAAAGAATGCACTCATCGGGACATCTGGTGTGCAATCATACCTTAACCCACCCTGACCTGCCCACTCTAACCCAGGATAAGTTTAATCAGGATATTATTTCGCTGGGGCAAAAATATACCGAACTGACTGGAGCGCAGATTTCTCCCTATCTAAGGCCTCCTATGGGGAACTATTCACCCGCTACGCTGAAATGGGCTAATGAATTAGGTTATACTACAGTTTTCTGGAGCATGGCGTTTCAGGACTGGGATCCCAATAATCAGCCCGGCGCAGATTATTCCTATAAACATGTACTTGAAAACATACATCCCGGTGCGGTCATGCTATTGCACGCGGTTTCACAGAGCAATACCGAAGCTCTGGATAAGATTATCACCGATTTGCGAGCCCAGGGCTATGTTTTCAGTACATTTAACAATTAAAAGAGTAATAGATAGCGAGGATGATTTTAAACCAATATGCGGATAATTTTTAGAAAATTGTATTTTCAACAAGCTTTAAGCCCAGAAGAATATGGCATTCTTATGCAATATGCTGAGGATCTGCGTACTGCCTCTCCCGAGTCATATATGCTCTTCAGCGAAAGATTCGCGGCCATTTTGTACCGTGATTACAATACCTTCCTGTCCCGCTTCGCTTACGGGATTGATGATTTTTATGATTATCTGCTAAATAACCCGAAGCTTCGGGATACTTTGAAAAACAATTATTTATCTATAGATGACTTTCCTTTTTACTTGCATGATTATCTGGAATACACCTACCCCAACGGTTTAATTAACTCCACAATTATTACTCATTTACAATTAATGCCCGGGGAAAATGAAAAGAGCCTGGATTTGCCTGAACCCCGCCGTAAGGATCTGATCTGCAAATATGAAAGCGGCAACCCTTATAAGGAAACCGGACTGAAAAGCCATTTCGAAAGAATCGGACGTTATTCTTTTGTGAGCCGCCTCCAGAGCATCCGTTATCTGCGCGGAAATAAGGCCAATGAAGATAAAATAGAATTGCTTTCCGGAGATTGTCTGGGAGGTATTTTTACCAACAAAGAGAAATCTATTTATTATTATATATTTTTGACCGAAGATAATTCTCTAAAAGCCAGTAACGCCTGCAGGATATTAAATATGGCTCTATATGGAAGCAATATTGAGGGAATACGCGATGCAAAATATAATTAATGATTATGCAAAATTAATTGGTACTGGGGATTTATTTCATCTTTGGCAGGATGAATATAAGCTGCGCACCACACTGCGCAACGTTTCAGCCGCAGGGGGATCAGTTGAGATCAAAAGCAGGGAAGAATACTACTTTTTTAAACGCTCACTGTATTATAATAACCCTGCCAATTTTTTCATCATACTATTTAAGAATATGCACCATATGCCGGTTCTTAATTGTGTACTGGAGTCTGGCCCTGCATTTAAGACAGATTTTTTTTATTATCTGCTTACTTACATCCTTGAACAAAGACCACCCGCCCCAGATCTGCTTTTCTTAATTAATATCTATCAGGACAATCTGCACTCTTTTTTTGAGGAAGTAGTTGACGTCATGGATGATGAGCTATGCAGTTACTTGCTGCCCCGGACTATTAAAAAGCCTTTGCGCAAGGTCCTCAAAGCCAGAAAGAACCGACTATCAGAACAAGCTCGCGGGAAAAGCGAAGACCTTCTTCAGCCTGTTTATGCCAATAATGAATATCCCACTATATTTGGTGATAAGATCCAGATTATAACCAGCGCCATAAATCTACTAAAGTCCGAACACTCGGATTCGCTGGATTCACTTTTGGATGGTGCAGAAATGCTTTTCAAGGCAGGTCTTTTGACTGACTGTCTGGCTGTACTTGTGGAATTGGCCAAATGTCAGGCCAATAAAAACCCGCTGTTCTTATTTAGAGAAGAGGCCTACTGCCAAAAGATGCAGCAAATACTGCGCAAAGCCCTGCCATTCTATTCCCTGCTGGTCTGCCCTGGGGATTCCTACCGGTATGCGCTCAGGCTCTACAGAGGTCTGTTTCCAGGTTTTAAGCCTGATACAGCCTCGCTTATATATTTGGATATCCATGTGATTGCAGCCGCTAACCTGCAGGGATATCAACAATACGCCAGCTATGAGATTGCTCAAAAGGCTCA
>JAQVWS010000153.1 GCA_028709585.1 Syntrophomonas sp.
GGCTTATTTCAGGCTGATAAGGGGTATAAGCGGTATAAAACTCCGAACGAAATAGAAGCTGTTCCAGAGCAGCCGGTATATAATGGTCATATGCGCCGGCGCCCAGAAAACAAGGATAATCATCAGTGCTAATATTTCGGGCTGCCAAATTTTTGAGATGGCTGCGAAGCTCCATTTCACCAATTCCGGACGGGAGATTCAGACCGTTCTTTACTTTAAGTTCATCTTTTATATCCTGAAACAGTTCATCCATATGCTTCAGACCAATGGTCTTAAGCATATCTTCTGCCGCGGCTGGGGGATTGGGGGTATATCTCATTGTCTTTCCCCCTAATCTTCGAGAGTCTGGCAATAAGCTGCGTATGCTTCCGCAGACATTAATTTATCCAGTTCACTGCTGTCGGTGATTTTAATTATAGCAATCCAGTTCTCATAGGGATCCTCATTAATTAGCTCGGGGGCTGATTCCAATGCTTCGTTTACTTCGATGACAGTTCCTCCTACCGGACAGAAAATGGAGGACACTGCTTTTACCGATTCGACAACTCCCAGAGATTCGCTCATGGCAAAGGTTTCGTCCAGTTCAGGTAATTCTGCAAATACGATGTCTCCTAAATGGTGCTGTGCATAATCGGTAATGCCTATACGCCCTTGCTCTCCCTCAACTTTGATCCATTCGTGCTCCGAAGTATAAAACAATTTTTCCGGTATATTCACTATAATCCCTCCGTTATCTTTCTTTAGGTTTAATTCATTCACAATTTTCTTCATTTGGTTCTATTTAGATTTTGTTTTCTTACGGTAAAATATGCCCTGTCCCACTACAGCTTGAATAGGTTTGTCGCGAATAATTATGTCTATTTCAGTACCTGGTTCGGTGTTCTCAATATTAATTAACGCCAGGCCGATAGGCTTTTTGAATGTAGGCGAATGTAATCCGGTGGTTACATGACCTATGGGTACTCCATCTTTGCGGACTTCATAATGTGAGCGGGGGATTCCTTTGCCAATCATCGAAAACTCAACCAGCTTTCTGGCCAGGCCAGCTTCCTTTTGCTTTACTAGTGCAGATTTGCCAATAAAATCGTCAGCATTAAGCTTAACAAAGAAACCTAGTCCTGCTTCCAAGGGAGTAATATCCTGGTCAATTTCTTGCCCATACAAAGGCAGCTTGGCTTCAAAACGGAGGCTGTCCCTGGCTCCTAACCCTATCGGGCTAACCAGATCCCCTCCTGCTTGCAGGATAGCTTCCCATACCTGTATGGCCTGAGCCGGCCCAATATATATTTCAAATCCATCTTCGCCGGTATAGCCGGTTCTGGACACAATCGAATCCACTCCGGCAATTTTCACTTCAGGATTGAACCAGAAGAATTTTATACTACCCAAATCAGTATCACTGACTTTTTGCAGGATTGCCTGCGCCTGTGGCCCTTGCAAGGCCAGCTGGGCATAATTGTCCGAAACATTTTCTACAGCAACCCCCGCAATTAGATGTTCATTCATCCAGGCAAAATCTTTATCCACATTGGATGCGTTAACTACCACAAGATATTTCTGTTTATTATACCGATATACCAGCAGGTCGTCTACCACTCCGCCACTGGGATAACACATCGGGCTGTACAAAACCTGGCCGTCCTGTACGGTATTTACATCATTGCAAACCAGATTCTGCAGGTATTCTTCGGCCTTTTCACCGGTTACAAATACTTCTCCCATGTGTGACACATCAAAAAGCCCGGCTTTCTCACGTACCATACAGTGTTCTTTTATTATCCCCATACCTTCGTATTGTACAGGTAATTCCCAACCCCCGAAATCAATTATCTTACCGTTATATTTCAGGTGCATAGGATATAATGGTGTCCTTTTCAATGACATAATATAGCCTCCTTATTTAATGAGCGTTTCCTTACCTAGATATTGTTTGCCATGATAATCACTTATTATATATTTATTAACTAAATAATTGTATAACAATAAGGCTAAATGAAGTAAAAAATTTTTTATTATTAGCATTTTTTTTCAGCAGTGCATTTCCAGCTCAAAGGAGTTTTTGCCATTTATAAATATTCGACGTAATACCGCTTATTCCTTTAAAAAACCGGCATTTAGCTTACTAATTCAAAAAGAACCGATTAAGAAAATATCCAGATTATAGAAATAAATGTAAGAAAGCAATGAATTAGTGAAAATTTTCTCACCTGATTGAAAGCTTACCTATTAATAATAGGAATAGAATATCAGTCCCAGTTAGCAAAAAAGATACTGATTCGCTGGTCCCGAGATGCAATTTAAATCAAAACAACATATAATGAGAGTTATTAAAAATTAACCGAGATACTATTATGAGGTGTAATTCATGAAATTATGGAGCGGCAGATTTACCAAGGCCACAGACAAACTTACCGAAGATTTTAATGCCTCCATTGCCACCGACAGCCGGATGTACCGCCAGGATATTCTGGGCAGTATTGCTCATGCCAACATGCTGGCCAAGCAGGGTATATTGAGTGCGGCCGAATGTGATCAAATAGTATCAGGGCTGGAGGAAATTCGCGCCGGGATTGAGGCCGGTCAGCTAGATTTTACTGTTGAAGCAGAAGATATTCATATGAACATTGAAACTTTGCTAACCAAGAAAATAGGAAATTTGGGAAAGAAGCTGCATACCGCCCGTAGCCGCAACGATCAGGTAGCATTGGATGTGCGTCTCTACCTGCGCGACGAAATAGCTGAGCTACGTAAACTCCTGCTGACACTGGAAGAAGCTCTCCTGAAACTGGCTCGGGAGCATACCGACACCATTATGCCCGGCTATACCCACATGCAGAGAGCTCAGCCCATAACCCTGGCTCACCACCTGATGGCCTATTTTGAGATGTTCCGTCGGGATATTGGACGTTTGGATGACTGTACTAAAAGGCTTTTATCTATGCCCCTTGGGTCAGGTGCATTGGCCGCTACCAGCTTTCCTCTGGACCGCGAATATATTCGGGAACAGCTGGGATTCAGCGAAGTTACCCGCAACAGCCTGGATGGGGTCAGCGACCGGGATTTTGCCATTGAGTTTTGCAGCTTTGCCAGCATTATGATGATGCACCTGTCACGTTTTTCTGAAGAATTAATAATATGGTCTACTGCAGAATTTTCTTTTATTGAGTTTGATGACGCATTTTCCACCGGTTCCAGCATTATGCCCCAGAAAAAGAACCCGGATATTGCTGAGTTGGTGCGAGGTAAAACCGGCAGAGTATATGGAGACCTGCTCACGCTCTTAACCCTGATGAAATCTCTTCCCCTGGCCTATAATAAAGACATGCAGGAAGATAAAGAAGCACTCTTTGATGCTGTAGATACAGCAAAGAAATGTTTGCTGGTGTTTGCCCCCATGCTTATGACCAGCAGATTCAACAAAAGTCAAATGGCTGAATCAGCGCGAGGCAGCTTTACCAATGCCACCGATCTGGCTGATTATTTGGCAGCTAAAGGACTACCCTTCCGTGACGCGCATGAAACGGCAGGGAGAGCGGTGCTTTTTTGCATAAATAACCAGCTTTCCCTGGAGGAACTGAGCTTGGAACAGCTGCAGCAGTTCTCTGGTTTAATTGATGACGATGTTTATAAATACTTGGATATCCGGGAGTGTATATCCCGGCGCATTATTCGGGGGGGACCGGCTCCGGAAACAGTAAAAACAGCCCTGCAAGAAGCGGACAAATGGTTGGAGGAAATGAAAAATGAGTAATTTTCAGTTAATGAATGGGATTCCCGACCAGGAGCAAATAGAAGCATGGGCTGAGGAGTATTATAGAAACCTTCTCAGTATGATGAAGCCCCTGTGGAGCAAGGCGGATATTAATGACGTACTGAAAAGCCTGGAAGCAATCCCTTTTGATAAATTAGTTTCTGAGCAACTGACGGAGGAAAGTGCGGCTGTTATCAAGCTTGCAGTTGACCAGGTTAAACAAACAGCAGCCAGAGAAATTGAATATATTAAAGCGTATATGTTGTAAACAACAATATTAAGAGATATTATAATTCGTGACTCTTATTAACGGAGGGTGATGAGAATTTATTGAAAAAGTGCGATATATGCAGTCAGAATTATCCCAAGGATATCCTAAAAAGGATGGTTCAAATCATAGATAGAAAAGCTTATCTAAACTTTATTTGCCCATCTTGCCAATCTATTGTGGTACATAATCCAAGCTATTACTACCTGATTGAAACCAAGACTAAATAATGCCATAATGATGGCAGTAACGTAGGAACAAAAGCTTTATAAGCTGAAGATATATTGTCCCTGAAATTAGCGGGAATTATAAAAGCGAATTATGCTATCAGGTATTGATTTGCTTTGCGGTATTAATTGAAATAAAACCATAGAGAAATCGCAATGAGAGGAGGGAAATGCATGAAAATCAGTGCTCGAAACCAATTGAAAGGCAACGTCAAAAGTATTACCCCGGGAAGTGTTAACACAGAAGTAGTAATTGAACTTCCGGGTGGAACTGAAGTGGTAAGTATTATTACCAAGGCCTCAGCCGAATCGATGGGACTTGCTGTCGGCAAAGAAGTATATGCAGTTATCAAAGCCTCCAGTGTTATGGTTTCAGTCGATTAATAAATAATTTGCCCTAAATAACATCGGCTCCCTTGCCTTTGGTAAAGGGAGCCGGCTGTGTATCAGGACACCATATGGTGCCAGATAAAACGGAAATTTGGCCATTCCCAGCTTAGAAGGGCGCCAGTTCAAGTTCTTGACGACTTTATGCCATAATGTTAATATGCTAAAGTAACTTCATATGCCGATGTGGCTCAGGGGTAGAGCAGCTGATTCGTAATCAGCAGGTCAGCGGTTCAAATCCGCTCATCGGCTCCAAAGAAAGTAAGGCCCCTCCGTGGTTGGAGGGGCTTTTAATTTTTTAAAATTTTTGCCGAAAATACATTTTG
>JAQVWS010000029.1 GCA_028709585.1 Syntrophomonas sp.
TTGTGTTTTTTTGATGGCCAGTTGCAGGGAGAACGAGCTTTTTGAACACTGGTATGATCTTTTTTGTCTGCAATAAGGCATTTGATGAAATGGCAGATTTTCTCCGACAGAAGGCAGATCAGGCAGGGGTAGTATGTGTTGATATTTTAGGACCCATTATATCTGCTTTTGAGCAAGCAAGTCACCTTATACCCAAAAGAGAACCAGGTTTGCTGCGTAAGGTTGATGAAATGTATTATCGCCGGGTGGAGGCGGTAGAATTTGCGGTGCGCTATGACGACGGCAAAGACCCGCGGGGAATCCTTCAGGCGGATATAGTATTGGTAGGCGTGTCCAGGACTTCCAAGACCCCCCTGTCAATGTACCTGGCTCATAAGCGCATAAAAGTAGCTAATGTACCTCTGATGCCTGAGGTTGCGCCTCCGGAGGAACTTTATAAAGTAGAGCGGGGTAAGGTTATCGGGCTGATTATTAAGCCTGATTTGTTAAATAATATCCGCACCGAACGTTTAAAGACTTTAGGTCTGACCGGACAGGCCAGCTATGCTAATTATGAACGTATCACGGAGGAATTGGAATACGCAGATAGATTAATGAAAAGGCTGGGTTGTCCAGTTATTGATGTGACTAATCGAGCTGTGGAGGAAACCGCCAGCAAGATATTGGAAATTTACTATAGGAGGCTTAGTAATGTCTGATAAGAAATTTGTTTATCTATTTGAAGAAGGCAAAGCGGAGATGAAGAAGGTGTTGGGGGGAAAAGGGGCTAATCTGGCTGAAATGACCAGAATTGGCTTGCCGGTTCCGCCCGGATTTACAATTACTGCTGAAGCATGTAATGAATATCTGGCCTTAAATGAGGAATTCCCGCCGGGTATGTTGGAAGAAGCTTATAACGCATTAGGCCAATTAGAGCTGAAAACCGGTAAAAAGTTTGGCGATAAAGAAAATCCGCTGTTAGTTTCAGTCCGTTCCGGGGCGGCTGTTTCCATGCCAGGCATGATGGATACCATATTGAATCTGGGCTTGAATGATGAATCGGTGCAGGGATTGTCTGTTTTGTCCGGGGATGAAAGGTTTGCCTATGATTGCTACCGACGCTTTATTCAAATGTTTAGTGATGTAGTACTAGAGATAGAACATTCCAGCTTTGAAGAAATAGTTGAAAGACATAAAAGAAAATTAGGCCTTATTTTTGATTATGAAATTCCTGCCTTAGAACTAAAAGAAATTATTGCGGAATACAAGGTAATAATTAAGCAGGTAAAAGGTTTTGACTTCCCTCAAGATGTAAGAGAACAGCTTATAATGGCTATTAAGGCCGTTTTTGGTTCTTGGAATAATCAAAGAGCTATCGTTTATCGTCGCATTAGCAAAATTGCCGATGATCTAGGTACAGCGGTAAACATTCAATGCATGGCTTTTGGTAATCTGGGTGATGATTGTGGAACCGGCGTAGCTTTCACCCGTAATCCTTCCACTGGAGCCAGAGAATTATACGGAGAATTCTTGGTTAATGCTCAAGGTGAAGATGTGGTTGCGGGCATCAGAACTCCTTTGCCTATTTCCCAGTTAAAAGCTGGCTTGCCAGCGGTTTATCAACAATTTGTTGATACCTGCGATAATCTGGAGAAGCATTACCGAGATATGCAAGATATTGAGTTTACCGTGGAAAAAGGAATACTATATATGCTGCAAACCAGAACCGGAAAAAGAACCGCCAAGGCCGCTGTAAAAATAGCGGTGGATATGGTAAATGAAGGGCTGATCAGTATTGATGAGGCTCTGATGCGAGTTGATCCTGAGCAGCTCGATCAGCTTTTACATAGACAGATTGATAATTCCATACAATTGCAGCCGGTGGCTCAGGGATTGCCTGCTTCTCCAGGGGCAGCTTGCGGTATGGTGGTATTTGAATCCAACCAGGCCGAGAAAATGGCTGAAGCCGGTGAGAAAGTGGTGCTGGTTCGCAATGAGACTGCTCCCGACGACATACATGGCATCGTACATTCACAAGGAGTGCTTACCGCCCGAGGTGGAATGACTTCTCATGCGGCGGTTGTTGCCCGTGGAATGGGAAAACCTTGTGTGTGCGGCTGCGAAAGCATAAAAATTGATACTGACAGCAAGTTGTTTACAGTCAATGGGGTGGTAGTAAAAGAAGGCGATATTATTACCTTGGATGGTGCTACCGGAAAAATAATGCTGGGTGAAGTAGCCATGATTGAGCCTATTTTATCAGACGAATTTGAGACCCTGTTAAATTGGGCCAATGATATAAAAATGCTGGCGGTTAGGGCGAACGCGGATACACCTGAAGATGCAGTTAAAGCTAGAGAGTTTGGCGCCGAAGGTATAGGTCTGTGCCGTACGGAACATATGTTTATGGCCCAGGCACGCTTACCAATAGTGCAGGAAATGATATTAGCGGAGAACCTGGCCGACCGGGAGAAAGCTCTGGCTAAACTCCTGCCCTTTCAGCGGGATGATTTTTATGGCATATTAAAAGCTATGGCCCCATTCCCGGTTACGATACGTCTGTTGGATCCGCCATTGCATGAATTCCTGCCGGATCATGATGCATTGATGCTGGAAATTGCAGACATGAAATACCGCCAGGCCAATCAATACGATATATATGAAAAGGAAGCGCTTCTCAAAAAGATCCGCAAGCTTTTGGAAGCTAACCCCATGCTGGGGCACCGTGGATGTCGTCTGGGTTTAACCTATCCGGAGATATATAACATGCAGGTACGGGCCATTTTTGAAGCCATGTGTCAGCTAAAAACCCAGGGGATAGAGCCTTTTGCCGAAATTGAAATTCCTTTAGTCATGGACAGAATGGAATTTTCAATACTTAAGGAAGAGATTATGAAGGTTTATGCAGATGTTAAGAAAGATTGCGGGTATGAACTGGATTTCGTTTTGGGAACTATGCTGGAACTTCCCCGGGCCTGTGTTGTCGCCGACGAAATTGCGGAGCAAGCCGAATTCTTTTCCTTTGGGACCAATGACTTAACCCAGACTACTCTGGGCTTCAGCCGTGATGATGCGGAAAGCAAATTTATTCCCGTTTATTTGGAAAAGAAGATTATGAAAGACAATCCTTTTGCGGTTCTGGATCAAAAGGGGGTAGGTTCATTGATGAAAATGGCTGTAACCAAAGCCCGGCAGACAAGACCGGGAATACTTATGGGGATATGTGGAGAACATGCAGGCGAGCCTAGTTCCATTGAATTCTGCCATCAAATTGGATTAAATTATGTAAGCTGTTCCCCCTATAGAATTCCAATTGCACGGTTAGCAGCCGCCCAGGCCGCGATTAACAACAAGTTGCAAAAATAGGGACGAGGTACTGCCTCGCTCGTCTACGCGAATAGAAATAATAACAAGGGCATTGTCTTATTTAAAGGGACAGTGCCCTTGTTATTTATAAATATATTTGAAGATATTTTCAGGAATACCTCTTGGGTTAAGTGGACTAATTCAGCCATTAAAAAAGTGGTGTCAGCCTGGGTAAACGAATAGTCTGACCTGACCGGAAAAACTGATACCGCGATAGAAAACTGAACGGATCAAAATCCGTGAATAGAATAAATTGTGGGGTGTAATTATGGTATAATAATGCCACGGAAAGGAGATGAAGATTATGCCTCAAATAATTCCAATTCGGGATTTAAAAAACACAAGCGAAATTTCTCGGATATGTCAATCATCCGATGAGCCGGTTTTTATTACAAAGAATGGTTATGGCGATATGGTTATTATGAGCATGAAATTATATGAAGAAAAAATGTTTATGCTTGATGTGTATGGTAAACTTATTGCAGCTGAGGAACAAATAATGGAAGGCAAGGTACTTGATGGGAACACTTCTCTAAAGAAAATAAAAGAGAAATACCATGTATAAGTTAAAGGTTTCCGAGCTAGCACACCAAGATTTAGATAAAGTTGTTTCATACATTGCTGTACAATTAGCTAATCCAAAGGCAGCAGGTGATTTTCTTGCTGAACTAGATAAATGCTATGGTTATTTAAGGAGTAACCCCTTGATGTATGCCAAGTGTCAAGAAGCGGTTGGGAAAAGAAGGTTACCGCAAGGTATTGATTGAAAATTATGTACTTGTGTATAAAATTGATGAGGACTGCAAGATTGTCAACATTTTGCGTTTCTTCTACGGGGCACAAGATTACATCAGGCTAATATAAAACTTGCAGCAATAAAAGTGTTCCATAATGTGAAAAAACGGAGATTATACTATTTTGTGCCGCCCAGGCCGTAGAAACAACAAGGTGCAATTGAAGTAAAGCTTTAAGCATACGTAAAAAGGTAAGGGTACTGTCTTTTAGTATTTTAAGAGTCAGACCCTGTTTTGTTATACACAATAGTAAAATCTCTATTAGAAGGTAACGACGGAAGCGTTACAATATCATTGGATGAGATGATTAAATGCTTTATGAGGAGATATTTAAAGATGAATATAATTGAGAAAGCATTTCTTAAAGTGATTAGAAATAAGGTTGCAAAGTGGTTTAATTTAGAACGTTCATTAACATCTTTAGAAAATGTTTATACTTCGACAGAGAACTCTCCGGAAAGAAGCTGGCCTAATCCTGATAGAATTCCAAGTGGAGAGGAAGTTCCTTTTAGCCTGAAGAATATTCCTATTGTTGGTAATAGTTTAAGATCAGCTATAGATGATGGGGTAAAAGCGATTAAGAGTATCCAAGAAAATCCTAAGCTAGGTCGACTTTCGATTGCAGATCATGAATTAAAAGAATTCGAAGCGTTGGCAAGATTAAAAGGTATTGGCGCTATTGGGTATACAAAATTACCAGCTCATTTAATTTTCAAAGATAGGGCAGTTTTGTATAATACGGCTATTGTCTTGATCATGGAAATGGATAGTATAGCTATAAAGAATGCTCCAAGTGTAGATACGTTTAGAATGGTTATGTCCACATATGACAAATTGGGTAAAGTAACAAATTTATTAACGGAGAAACTAAGAAAGATGGGCTATCAAGCACAGGCAGGCCATCCTCTGGGAGGTTTAGTATTATATCCGCCACTGGCGGTTAAGGCCGGAATGGGGTGGTTTGGCCGACATGGACTATTAATAACACCTCATTTTGGACCACGTCAAAGAATAGCAGCTATATTTGCTAATATTGATAATTTGCCTCTTTCCGAAGCTAATGAGCATTCATGGATTGGAAAATTCTGCGATCGATGCGGTAAGTGTATTAGAGAATGTCCTTCTAATGCTATTCTTGAGCTGCCGATTGAGCATAAATCAGGGCGAAAAACTCATATTATTAGAGAAAATTGTTTACCTTTATTTGTAAAACAACAAGGATGTACAATTTGTGTAAAGGAATGTAGTTTTACAAACAACAGTTATAAAGATTTATATGAAAGATTCAAAGCACAAAACAAGTAAAGGATTATGTCGTTAAGAGCCCCCAGCAACAATTACTGCATAAGACGTTTCAGAGCCAACTGTAACCACAGCAGCTTCTAATAATTCGCTCACAAATTCTCGATTCCAAAAAACAGGACCCTTATTATAAATAAAATATTTATTATTTAGAGGAATAAAGGGGTAACTTGTTGTATAAGAAATAAAAAGCAAATTCTTAACCGTACAGGCTAAGGATTTTTTTATTCATTGGCGAGGTGAAGAAAATGAACATTCGGGAAGAAATTGAAGCCCGAGAAATTGCGGCGCTTAATCCTCAGGCTACCCTAGCCAGCAAATCCAGGGGGAGAGTGATAGATGAAAAAGCAGATCCTATCCGCACCTGCTTTATGATTGATAGGGACAGGGTAGTTCATTCCAAATCGTTTCGCCGGCTTAAACATAAGACCCAGGTTTTTGTGGCACCACCTGGTGATCATTATCGCACTCGACTTACTCATACCCTGGAAGTTAACCAAATAGCAAAAACTATTGGAGCTGGATTAAACTTAAATTTGGATCTCATTGAGGCTATTGCCCTCGCACATGATGTGGGGCATACTCCTTTTGCTCATGCTGGTGAACAGATACTGGCAGAATTGACAGGAGGTAAATTTCGTCATAATGAAAACAGCATCCGGGTTTTAACCCGGGTTGAGCAACATCGGCTTGGAAACGGCTTGAATCTCAGCGCAGAGGTATTGGATGGGGTATTATATCACAGTGGCTATGGCAAGCAGGAACAACGTGCTTATACGCTGGAAGGTCAAGTTATTCGCATAAGTGACAAGATAGCCTATGTGCAGCATGATATTGATGATTCCATTCGAGCCGGATTGTTGACTTTGGAAGACATACCTAAGCAATTCCTGGATGTTTTGGGTTATTCCCACAGTCAGAGGATTTCTACCCTGGTAACTGACACTATTAACCATACCCGCCAAATAATGGCATCCAGCCCAATTTCCAAGGTGGAGCCCGGTCAGAAGATAGAACAAGCTCTGCGAGGTTTACGTGAGTTTATGTTTGAGGTTATTTACCGCGGTTCGGTTTGCCAGGCTGAAAGATCCCGGGCAATGTTTATTGTGGAGCACTTGTTTGTTTACTATAAGCAGCATCCTGAAAAGATGAGTCCTTTATACCAGCAAATAGCTGCAGAAGAGGGTATTGAAAGAGCAGTTATTGATTATATATCTGGAATGAGTGATGCTTATTGCGTAGCGTTGTTCGAGGATATATTTATCCCCAAATCCCTGGTTCCAGATGCTGGCAAGATTTTTGACGAATCTTTTTAGCCATTATAAATAATTATAAGTTATTCATACATTTTTAGAGAATTAAAAGGATTTTACCAATTAATAGCGAATAGTAGGTGAAGACAATAGCAAGATTTGATGATCACAATATTCATGAGATTGAATCACGGCTTGATATTGTGGAATTTATCTCCGAGACGGTTAACCTCAGCCGTAAAGGAAATAATTATTGGGGATTATGTCCTTTTCATCAGGAAAAAACTCCATCTTTCAGTGTTAACCGGGACAAGCAGATGTACTATTGTTTTGGGTGTCACGCTGGCGGCAATATTTTTTCGTATCTTATGAAAAAGGACGGACTGGAATTCAAGGAAGCTGTGGAGGTACTGGCTGCAAAGGCTGGAATAGAGATTATTCATGGTGAGGAGAAAAAAACAACTGACCAGCGCCGCCAGATTATTGCAGTAAATAATGCTGCTACTCAATACTATCAAGATATGCTTTTAGGTCCGAAGGGCAAAAATGCCCGTGATTATCTGGAAAGACGGGGGATTATACCAGATATTATCAGTAGCTTTAAATTAGGTTATGCCTTGGATGAATGGAATGGTATTGAGGAATACTTGTTAAAAAAAGGTTTTAATGCCGAAATCGTGAAATTGTCCGGTTTAATTAAGCGTAGTGAATATCAAAATCGTTATTATGATTTATTTCGCAACCGGATTATATTTCCTATATTCCAATATCGTCAGGATGTAGTGGGATTTGGGGGAAGAAGTCTGGGTGATTCCCTTCCCAAATACCTTAATACCGCTGAAACCGAGTTGTTTTCTAAGCGCAAAAACCTCTATGGTCTATATCAAGCCCGGGAAAGTATCAGGGAAGCTAATGCCGCATATCTGGTAGAAGGCTATATGGACTGCATGAAATTGCAGCAGTCAGGACTAAAAAATGTGGTAGCTTCTTTGGGAACTGCTCTTACAGAAGATCAAGCCCGTTTATTACGCCGATATACTGAGAAAGCTATAGTGCTGTATGACGGTGATGAGGCTGGTCAGCGTGAAACCATGCGAGCAATAACTATCCTGGGAGGAGCAAAATTAAAGGTAGAAGCAGTGAGTCTGCCTGCCGGCAAAGATCCTGATGAATATATTGATATATATGGAAAAGAGGGATTTTTGCAATATATACAGAATAATAAATTTAGTGATATTGAGTTTAAACTTAATCGATATTTGACCGCAGTGCCGACACTTGATTTGAATGCGAAGATTAGTATTATTAATACGCTTAAGAATGACATCACAGGATTGGAAAGCGCAATTGAAAGAGATTTCTATACCAAGCTACTGGCCCAAAAGCTTAGAGTAGAAGAAAATATAGTTTTCCAGGAATTACATTCGAGACATAATAATCATCTTGTTGGACAAAAAAGGAATAATATTGAAATATTACGGGATAATAATAAGTACGGTAAATATGGCATTCAAGAGAAAATATTAGCAGCAATGTTAAAAGATAATGAGGTTTACAATACCGTTAAAAAAAGAATAGGGATAAAATTTTTTGCTAACCCTGATTACCAAACCCTGGTAGACGCATTTGATCAGTTGCAGGGAGATCCAGTCAAGAAGATTTATGATATAAGAAGTTTTGCTTTTACTGAGGGTTTAGATGCTGTTTATGCCCGGGTAGCAATGCTAATAGATGAAGTCAATCCGAATGAAGCTAGGGAAGTCGAAGAATTTATCAGAAGGGTAGAACTAAAGAAAGAAGATGCCCAATGGCAAAAAGTATTTACACAATTGGATATCCTTAGTGACAGAGGGGATTTTGATTCTATACTGACCTTTATTCTTAAGTTAGATAGACTTACTAATGCAACCCGGGAAGGGGGGATACAATGAAACTTGATCGAAAAATTGCCGAAACAATAGTTGCCTTGGCCGAAAAAGGGAAGAAGAAAAAAACTCTAACCTATGATGAAATTTTAGAAGAACTTCAGAGTTACCATCTTGAACCTGATGCTATAGATGATATATTTGAACATTTTCAGTCCCTCGGCATAAGTGTGGGGGCTGAGGGTGATACAGATCTTGAAGATAATGAAAATGAAACAGAAGCTGAAACTATCGAGACTGAAAAAGTTGTGGTTCCTGATGGTGTGGAGATTGACGACCCGGTAAGGATGTATTTAAAAGAAATAGGCCGGGTACGATTGCTTACCGCAGACGAAGAGATTCATCTGGCGAATCTTATTGAAGCTGGAGAGGAAGAAGCTAAACGAAAGCTGGTAGAAGCTAACCTCAGATTAGTAGTCAGTATAGCCAAAAGATATGTTGGCCGAGGGATGCTTTTTCTTGATTTAATCCAGGAAGGGAATCTGGGCTTGATGAAAGCCGTGGAAAAATTTGATTACCGTAAAGGTTTCAAGTTTAGCACTTATGCTACTTGGTGGATTAGACAAGCTATCACCAGAGCGATTGCAGATCAGGCACGTACTATAAGGATACCGGTACACATGGTGGAGACTATTAATAAACTTTCCCGGGTGCAACGCAGTCTTCTGCAAACCCTAGGTAAGGAACCTACTCCAAGTGAAGTCGCTAAAGAGATGGACATTCCAGTAGAGCGGGTTATTGAAATTATGAAAGTAGCCCAGGAACCGGTTTCACTCGAGACCCCTATTGGCGAGGAAGATGACAGCCATTTGGGGGATTTCATTACTGATGAGGATGCGGAATCACCTGAAGAATCTGCCTCATTTGTTCTCTTGCGTGAGCATATGGACGGAATATTGAATACCTTAACAGAAAGGGAAGAGAAGGTGCTGCGCTTAAGATTTGGATTGGATGATGGCAGACCTAGAACCCTGGAGGAGGTAGGTCAGGAATTTGGAGTTACCAGGGAGAGAATACGACAGATTGAAGCCAAAGCGCTACGTAAGTTGCGGCATCCATCTCGAAGCAAAAAATTAAAGGACTATATAGAGTAATCTATGACTAAGCCGGTAACATTTGTCTTTTAAAAGCGAAAAATATTGACATGGATATCTAATGAATATATAATAAAGTGCGTTGGGTCCTTCCTCGATAGCTCAACGGTAGAGCATCCGGCTGTTAACCGGAGGGTTGTAGGTTCGAATCCTACTCGGGGAGCCATTGATAATTACAGCGGTAATATTTGATTTGCCGCTTTTTATTTTTAATAATAAAACGCTTTTACTCTTGACCTTTAAAAGCATTTTATATATACTAACTCTTGCGGGGTTTTTACTCCGGGCCTATAGCTCAGTTGGTAGAGCTACCGGCTCATAACCGGTTGGTCCCAGGTTCGAGTCCTGGTAGGCCCACCATCTTAGTAGTTAGAGGTCGGAGGAAGTGTTCCGGTTTGATTAAACCGATTATTAAACCGCCGGCTTCTCAAATATACAATAAGTTGTTAGTCAATAGTAATGAAGGTCGAAATAATATCCTGACCTCTTTTTACACACACATTTAGTTTCTTTGTTCTGGCCCCTTGGTCAAGCGGTCTAAGACACCGCCCTTTCACGGCGGTAACAGGGGTTCGAGTCCCCTAGGGGTCACCATAACCAGGGCGATTAGCTCAGCTGGGAGAGCGCCTGCCTTACAAGCAGGATGTCGGCGGTTCGAGCCCGTCATCGCCCACCAAATTTAATAATATGATTTTGCGAAGGTAAAAACTTGACATTACAAATAACGCCGCAAGTATAAGCCGAAACAGAATTATGAATGACTAACCACCTCAGATTTATCCGAATCTAAGGTGGTTTTTTGCTGCCCAATTATTAAGTATATATTTAAGGGCCCTACTGTGTATTATTTGATTGTGGCGTCAGGAGGCGACTCAGAATCTGTCAGCAAACAATCCAACCGCAAATCAACAATAATCCATTGTTGTCCTTTCAGTTCGGTAGTAATCAGATAGACATACTTATCACCTTTCTCATAACAGTCAGTATATGTCCTTTTAAGAACAGCTTTTTTCGGTGATATCCGCACTATCGACAAGTACGGTTTATCTGCCTCGCTTATAATTGGAATTGATTCAATGGGTATAACTGCCATTTTACGCAGTTCGGGCAACCATTGCAGATAATAATGAGTCATTGCATCTGCCAGAGCGGGATCAAATACTTTGGCAAGGTAATCACTAGCATCGTCTGGGTTGTTGGCGTGAAGGGATATACGATATTGGTTGACGGTATATACGTCATTTATAAGTGAGTTGTAAACACCAAAATCAGCAATAATATCCTGCAATATCTTGTTATGGCTGTCGCTGACAAAGAGCTCGGTATTGAGCGGAGCTAGGACTGGACAGGCGAAAATAAGGCATATTAGCAGGGAGCTGGCCAGTGTCGGTAATATTTTAGACATTATTAATCTCCTTAAATAGGTAATAAAATTATTATAACCGAATGGAAAATAATAACAATTATGATTTATCTGCTTTTATCAAAACCATAAGCTAATAACTGACAAATAAGTATAGAAAAGACTAGTTTTTAGGTTTAAGAGAGATGACAATAACGAAATTAGGCGTTATTATTAAGAAAACCGGTGCTGTAACAGGTTATTTTATCCTTGGCAAAGCTAATATCATTATATAAAAAGGGGGTGTTTACTGAGTTTAATGCTTTTAATTGGGGCGGTAGATATTAGAATACAAGGTTAAAGACAGGTTTATTAATTAATGTGAGGAGGATGCATATGTCTATGCCCTTAGAAGGTATAAAAATTTTGGATCTAACCACAATGTTACCTGCTTATTGTTCTATGACCTTGGGCGACTACGGAGCGGAAGTAATAAAAATTGAGCAGCCTGGTACGGGAGACAGCTCCAGAAGGGTGAAACCTTTAATAAATGATACGAATGGACGCTTCTTGATCCTTAACCGCAATAAGAAAAGCCTGACATTAAACCTCAAGACAGAAAAAGGAAAAGAGATATTCTACTGCCTGGCAGGCGAGGCTGATGTGATTATAGAACAATTCCGGCCTGGTGTGGCGAGGAAACTCGGCATTGATTACGATACCATAAAAGATATTAATCCTCGCTTAGTTTACTGCTCAATTACCGGTTATGGGCAGGACGGCCCCTACGCATTCGTAGCCGGTCATGATATTAATTATTTAAGCTATGCTGGAATACTAGGTATGACAGGTAAAAAAGGAGATGACCCCGCTATTCCTGGAATTCAGGTTGCAGATATGTGCGGTGGGATTTTAATGGCTGTCAACGGTATCCTGCTGGCATTAATGGCCCGCCATAAGACTGGCCAGGGACAGTACATAGACATTGCAATGTTGGACGGAGTTCTATCATGTCATACCATTGCGGCGGGTGATTACTTTACCTCCGGGGCTATTCCCGGCCCCGAAACAACCAGATTAAACGGAAAGTATGCCTGCTATTCAGTTTATAAAACCAAAGACGGGAAGTTTATTAGTATGGGAGCATTAGAACCCCATTTCTGGCGCAGAATTTGCGAATTTTTTGGCAAGGAAGAGTATATTACAATTCAGATGGATGATGGAAAACAAGAGGAGATATTTGCCTTCCTGGCTGAACAGTTCAGCTTGCGGGAACGTGATGAATGGATGAGCGTTTTAAGAGACCTAGATGCATGCATTGCTCCAGTCTACAGTATGAATGAAGTATTTGAGGATCCACAGGTAATACATCGCAAAATGGCATTTGAATCAGAGCATCCCCGTTTAGGTGCTATCAAGCAGTTGGGCTTTCCCATCAAGATGTCAGCCACCCCGGCCCGATTTAATATGGCTGCACCTGAGCTGGGGCAGCATAACCAGGAAATATTAGCGGGAATAGGGTATAATGCTGATGAAATCAAGTCCCTAAAGCAACAGGGAGCTATATGAGAGGTCTAATGAGGCCTTATACCTCGTGGTAACAAAGTGCAATCAGACCTGGCCCGGTGTGAACTCCCAGTACCGGACTGATGTCGGAAAAAATGAGCTCTCGTACATTGGGAAGCTCACTCAGTTTGGCGAGTACCTTTTCGCCTTCAGCTTTGGCGCCGCCATGCAATACCGCTAAATTAATAGGGCAATTGCCAACCTGTTCTTCAATGGTTTGCATAAGGCGTTCAATAGATTTTTGATATCCTCTTACTTTGGCATAGGTATAATATATACCTTCTGAATTGACAGATATGATTGGCTTCAAATTAAGTAAGTCCCCCAACATACCGGCCACCTTGCCGATACGGCCTCCCTTGCGCAGATATTCCAGGGTTTCAATTACATAGAAGGCAGAAACTCGAGGCTGCAATTCCTCAAGTTTCTGCATTACGGCAGCAAAGCTGAGCCCTTTGGCAATGTTGCGGGCAGCATCCAAAACCATCCATCCTGTAGCCATACATAAGGTAAGGGAATCGAAAACCTCTACAATAATATCATCATAATCTTTGGCAGCAAGTTTAGCGGTTTGGTAGGTTCCGGATAATCCACTTGATAAGGTTATGATCAAAACATGGGTAAAACCCTCGTGGTGTGATTTTTCTATAGCATCTTTTATTTCCCGCACGCTGGGCATTGAAGTGGTGGGGACCTCGGCAGGCATACGACTATAGACATCTTCAGGTTGTATATCAACACGGTCAGAATACTGCCCGTCAGGATAGATTACTTTTAAAGGCAGAATTTTAATTCCATATTCATCAATAAATCCTTGCGGCAGGTCGCATGCGCTATCGGCAATCAAAGCTATTTTTTCTTTCAAGATCAACACTCCTTAACTCGGTGTATTAAAGTATTAACTATTATTTTAGTAGATTTTTAGTAATTAGGCAAAACTATTCAAGTATTCACGGGGACGGTTCTTTTGCCTGCATTTGTTTCTGCCGTTCAACTGTGCTTTTGTTTATTCCCAGTAAGGTCGCGATGGTTCGCTGAGATAGGTTTGTTTTATTTCGGAGGCAACAAGCTGCTTCATATTAATAATCACCGTCCTTATATATCGATCCTGCAGGCAAAAGAACCGTCCCCGTGCCCAGCTTGCCCCATGAATATCCAAAATATCAACTTGACAGACAGGGTTGTAACATATAAAATTATTTTGTAAAGCAATAAAGCTTTACGCAAGGAGCATGAAGTGTTATGCTGGAAAAAATAAGCCATATAATATTGCTTAAGGACTTTTATGGTCCTTTGCTTACGGAAAAACAGCAAAATGTTCTTAACCTGCATTATGAGGATGACTTATCCTTTACCGAGATTGCTGATGAAATGAATATTAGTCGGCAAGCTGTTTATGATACGGTGAAAAAAGCGGAAAGCCTTTTAGAACAATATGAGCAGAAGCTGGGTTTAGTACAAAGGTTTCGAATTATGGATGGGCGCATAAATGAGCTATCCTCTTTATTGGAGGGTGAGGTTGATCAGCAGGCAATAAGTCAGGCAGTTGAAATTTCACGGGAACTTTCCCGGCTGCTATAGGAAAAGGAGGGATATTGTGGCGTTTGAAGGATTATCAGACCGACTCCAGGAAGTATTTAGAAAACTGCGTGGCAAAGGTAAGATCTCTGAAGAAGATGTTAAAGTTGCTATGCGGGAAGTCAGGTTAGCCCTGCTGGAGGCGGATGTCAATTATAAGGTGGTCAAGAACTTTGTTGCATCCGTCAGCGAAAGAGCAGTAGGCCAGGAAGTGCTGCAAAGCGTCGCACCTGGGCAACAGATTGTCAAGATCGTTTATGATGAGATGAGCAATCTGATGGGAGAGTCCGAGAACAAACTCAATATCTCGCCTAAGCCCCCCACAATTTTTATGGTAGTAGGATTGCAGGGGGCTGGTAAAACCACTACAGTTGCCAAGCTGGCCAAGAGTTTGATTAAACAGGGAAGGCGTCCCCTTTTAGTGGCTGGCGACGTTTATCGGCCAGCGGCTATTAACCAACTGCAAGTGCTGGGAGGGCAGGTGGGGGTACCAGTATTTTCAAAAGGTATCGCCAATCCCGTTGACATTACTCGTGATTCTCTGGAATATGCCAAAACCAATAACCGAGATGTAATTCTGATTGATACTGCGGGAAGACTACATATTAATGAAGAGCTGATGGATGAGCTGAAGCAGATCAAGAATTTGACGGAGCCCCATGAAATTCTTCTGGTTGTAGATGCGATGACCGGACAAGATGCGGTTAATGTGGCAGAAACCTTTAATAATGATCTGGGTTTAACCGGGGTAATACTTACCAAGCTTGACGGTGACACTCGTGGGGGAGCTGCACTATCAGTCAAGGCGGTTACCGGTTGCCCGATAAAAATGGTGGGAATGGGTGAGAAACTGGATGCCCTGGAAACATTTTATCCGGAAAGAATGGCTTCGCGTATACTTGGCATGGGAGACATTTTGACCCTGGTGGAAAAGGCCCAGGCTAATTTTGACCAGAAGCAAGCCAAGGAAGTAGAAAGGAAGATCCGTCAACAGGAATTTACCCTGGATGATTTCTTGCAGCAAATGCAACAGGTCAGATCTATGGGGCCCCTGGAGGATTTATTGGGCATGATACCGGGTATGGGCAAACAAATGAAGTCTATGAAGGGTCAAATAGATGAGAAAGAACTCAGCCATGTGGAAGCTATAATTAAATCTATGACCATGGAGGAAAGGCGTGATCCCGCCATATTGAATGGCAGCCGCAAGAAAAGAATCGCCCGGGGAAGTGGAACAAAAGTTCAGGAAGTTAATAGACTGCTTAAACAATTTGAGGATTCACGCAAGTTAATGAAGCAATTTACAGATATGAGTGGAAAAAAAGCTAAACGAGGATTGCCTAATTTAAAACTGCCTTTTAATTAAGACAGACGCGACTTAAATCGCCTGGGTCAGCAGAAAAGCATAGATCGCCTTTGTTAAACCCAGGTTAATATAAGTAAAACCATTTTATTGGTATTTTGAACAAGGAGGTGACAGTATGGCAACAAAGATCAGGTTAAAAAGGATGGGAGCCAAAAAAAATCCCTTTTACAGAGTAGTGGTGGCAGATTCCAGATCACCCCGGGACGGTCGTTTTATTGAAGAAATAGGTTATTATGACCCTGCGACCAATCCCGCAACTATTAAAATAGACGAAGAAAAAGCACTCAAATGGCTGACGACCGGTGCTAAACCTTCTGATACTGCAAAGTCGCTGTTGCAGAAGCAAGGCATTATGAGCAAATTTGCGGAAAGCCGAAAGTAGTGAGAAGCTGGGGGTGAAAAACAAGTGAAAAAAATAGTTGAAATGATCGCCCGCTCACTGGTTGATGAGCCAGATGAAGTTCAGGTTAATGTAACCGAAAATGAAACATCAGTATTGCTTGAACTCCGGGTAGCTCCCGACGATATGGGTAAGGTAATAGGCAAGCAGGGCAAGATAGCTAAATCGATTCGAACTATTACCAAGGCTGCAGCCGCTAAGGCAGGCAAAAAAGTAGCGGTGGAGATTATGAGGTAGGTTTATATTCTTGGAGGTAGCAATTAGTGGAGTCCCAGGAACTGATTAGAATTGGCAGGATTATTGGAACCCATGGCTATAAAGGGGTTGTTAAGGTAGAACCGATGACTGATTTTACCCAACGCTTTAAAAACATGCATAAGGTTAAGATTAGCCTGAGGGATGCCGTAACCGAAATGAAAATTGAGTCCTGTAAATTGCAACAGGGAATTCTCCTAATGAAATTGCATGGGCTTGATAGCAGCGAAGAGGCAATTAAATACCGCAATGCCTTTTTAACTGTTACTGCTGATGAAATATACCCTTTACCGGAAGGTTATTATTATCATTTTCAATTGCTGGGCATGAAGGTATTTGATTTAGAAATTGGTTATCTGGGGGAAATAACTGATATACTTGAAACCGGAGCTAATGATGTATATGTAATAAAGTCGGAGATTTACCAGGAAATCCTTATACCTGCCATAAAAGATGTAATCCATGAGGTTGATTTGACTGGTATGAACATGCAGGTCAGATTGCTTCCGGGATTAGTGGAAGCAAAACCGGAAAGGTGAGCGAGGATTCAATGAAAATAGATATATTGACGCTTTTTCCTGCCATGTTTGCTTCACCTTTTAATGAAAGCATCATTGCTCGAGCCCGAAAACGCAATCTGGTAGAGATAAATACTGTAAATATCAGAGATTTTGCTCAGGGCCGGCACCAGCAGGTTGACGATTACCCGTATGGGGGCGGCGCCGGGATGGTTATGAAGTTTGATGTATTATCCCGAGCCATTGAGAAGTTAAAGGAATCTAATTCACATGTTATCTATCTATCCCCCCAAGGTAAGAAACTGGATCAGAATGATGTATTGCGTATTTCCCCACAGGAGCATTTGATACTCTTATGCGGGCATTACGAAGGCATTGACGAACGGACGATGCAACTAGTCGATGAGGAGATTTCTATAGGTGATTATGTTCTAAGCGGAGGGGAAATTGCCGCCATGGTACTTGTGGACGCGGTTACACGCCTGATTCCTGGAGCGCTGGGCGATGCTGCTTCTTCGCAAGATGAGTCTTTTGCAGGTAACTTACTGGAATATCCGCATTATACCCGGCCCAGTGTGTATATGGGCGAAGAAGTTCCGGAAACACTCCTCTCGGGACACCATGAACAGATACGATTATGGAGAAAAAAGCTGAGCTTAAAGCGCACACTGCTTAAAAGACCAGATCTGCTATTGAAGAGAGAGTACGATCAAGAGGAAAAAAAGATGCTCGAGGAAATTTTATTTGCCAGGGAGAAGACAATAAAGTGAGAACAGCCAGGGTGTATATAGCATTGCTGCATTACCCTATGTATAACAAAAGAATGGACACTATTACCACGTCGATTACCAATCTGGATTTGCATGATATTGCTCGTGCTGCGCGGACCTATGATGTAGAGGGATTCTTTGTGGTTCATCCTTCCGTCAGTCAGAGAAAGCTGATGGGGGAAATTCTGGCTTACTGGCAGGATGGTTACGGAGGGTGCTATAACCCAGACCGCCAGGAAGCTTTTAAGCAACTAAGAGTGGCTGAAAACCTCAATGGCGTAATTGATTCAATTCAGCATGAAACCGGACAGAGAGTCTATACGGTAGCCACCGATGCCCGTATATATCCGAATACTATTAGTTACAAACGATTAAAACAAGAGTTATTTGATAAAGAACAGGTATTCTTATTGCTTTTTGGCACCGGCTGGGGTATGGTACAGGAGTTAGTAGAAGGATGCGATTATATCCTGGAGCCTATAGATGGAGCCGGAGAATACAATCATTTATCAGTGCGAAGTGCAGTTTCCATAATATTAGACCGTTTATTAGGTCAATTCTGGTATGATCGATAGGTTTTTTCTTGAGCTTGTTATTGGGCTGTGATAAAATAGGCTTGTTCTGTAATAATGGCAGCATTACATGAATTTATGATGTAACTGCCTGGGGAAGGAGGTAGGAATCATGCAAGATTTAATTAGGTTAGTTGAAGAAGAATACTATAAAAAGGACTTACCGGTTTTTGGACCTGGCGACACAGTGAAAGTTCATTATAAGGTTGTTGAAGGTACCAGAGAAAGAATTCAGATATATGAAGGAACTGTTATGAAAATCAGAGGTGGTGGTCTTTCTAAGAACTTTACCGTAAGAAGAGTTACTTACGGGGTTGCCGTAGAAAGGACATTCCTTATCAATTCACCCAAAATTGCTAAAATTGAAGTAACCCGTAAAGGTAAGGTTCGCAGAGCCAGACTCTTCTACCTAAGAGGTTTAACTGGTAAAAAAGCTCGGGTTAAAGAAAAGGGCAGATTTTAAGAGAAAGATTTAAGGGGATACCAAAGGGGTATTCTCTTTTTCTATTGTGATATTTTAAGGATTAGGGAGGAGCAGCCGTGGCCATAAACTGGTATCCAGGTCATATGGTAAAAGCCAGACGGGAAATAGAAGAGAATTTGAAGTTGGTTGATATTGTGGCTATGCTTCTTGATGCCCGGGCGCCCTTTTCCTGTCGGAATACAGATTTAGAAAAGATATGCAGAAGGAAAAAAATATTGTTTGTGTTAAATAAAATAGACTTGGCTTCTCCTGAAGCAACTCAGCGCTACCTGGCTCGATTAAGGAACGAAGGGGAAAAGGTAGCGGCTATTGACTCTACCAGCGGCAAAGGGCTAAAGGAGGTATTCCAAGCTATTAAAGAAATTTATCAGCCGCAGATGGCAGAGATGGTGCGCAAAGGCCGCCGAATCCGTCCCGTCCGTATTATGGCGGCAGGGGTTCCCAACATCGGCAAATCTACTTTTATTAATTGCCTGGTGGGCAAAAAGATGACCCAGACGGGAGCCAAACCTGGAATTACAAGAGGCAAACAGTGGGTACGAGTGAGAGATGATGTTGAATTACTGGACACTCCAGGTTTAATGTGGCCCAAAGTGGAAGCTGAAGAACAGGGCTTTAAATTAGCTATTTTGAGCATAGTAGGAGAAAACGCCTATAACCAAGAAGAGGTAACCCTATATTTGCTGCAGACCCTGCAGCAAAAGTTCCCGGACATTATGACTGAAAAGCTGAAAGTAAGCAACCTTGACCAAACTGCCGGAGAGATTTTAAATGAAATCGCTTTAAAGCGAGGCCATCTATTAAAGGCGGGAGCATTGGATACCGACAAGACATGCATGTCAATTCTGCAAGATTTCCGCAAAGGCAAACTGGGGCGCATCAGTTTGGATTAAAAAGCATACAAAACCTGTATTTTAAAATAACGGCAATTGTGTCGTTATTTTTTTTGGCACGGACTATGATATAGTTTTCGCTCCCTTTCAGGTACAGTTCCTTATGCTATAATAAAAATATTACTAAAATAAGGTGGGTTGAAATATGAATGAATACTTTCCTGAACTCTTCAGACCAGGTTATATTGGTAAGCTGTGGGTAAGGAACCGCATTGTTATGCCTGCTATGGCTACCCATTTGGCCTATACCAACGGTGAGGTAAGTGAACCCCTTATTGCTCATTATGCCATTCGCGCCCGGGGGGGAGCCGGGCTGGTTATTGTTGAAGCTGCCTGCGTGGCCCCAGTGGGTGCCAGTGCCTTTGGACAGCTTAATATATCCCACCCGCGCTATTTATTAGGATTAAATAGACTGAGTGAGGCTATTCATGCCAATGGCAGCCGCGCGTTCATTCAGCTTTACCATGCAGGCAGGCAGACCTCCCGCTTGAAATCCGGAGGTGAACAGCCGGTAGCACCTTCGGCCGTTCCTTTTGCTTTGTTGCAGGAATTGCCTCGGGAATTAGCTGCAGATGAAGTAAAACAGGTTATAAAAGATTTTATTGCTGCAGCCCATTATGCCAATAAGGCAGGCTTTGACGGAGTTGAACTGCACGCAGCTCACGGGTATTTGATAAACCAATTTTTATC
>JAQVWS010000030.1 GCA_028709585.1 Syntrophomonas sp.
GAACTGCCGAATTATGTGGTAGTGATGAGCGAGAAGCTTACTGAAGCAGCGGTTAGTGAAGGCATTATAGAGGGCGGTACCGTAATTATCAATGCTTCCCACGCCAACGTAGCCATAGCGGAGCACCCCACCTGGCAGGTGGATGCTGACGCAATCGCCCGCGAGGCGGGACTATTTTCCGCCGATGGCCTTTTTATTAATATTCCTTTATTTGGCGCCGTATGTTGCGTGCTTAACATCCCGCTGAATATTATGCAACAAACCATCTTGAATAAATGGCCGGAGAGCGGTGACAGCAATCTGGATGCCGCTACCAAGGCCTATAACACCGTAACCCAGATTAGCGCTTAGCTCGCTCTGATACTTGCATTAGCGAAAGGAATGGAAACAAATGAAATCAGTTACAAAAGAGCATCGGCCTATTTCCTGGCCTACGAAAGGATCTGGCGGCGACACCGGTTCTTGGCGAACCCATCGTCCGGTAGTCGACATTAAAAAATGCACCAAATGCCAATTTTGCTGGGTGTATTGCCCGGAGGCCGTCATTGAGCGCGAGGAAATAACGATTGATTACCAATATTGCAAAGGTTGCGGGGTATGTGCGCTAGAATGTCCCGTGGGTGCAATAAGCATGGAAAAGGAGGAGTAGCAGTATGAAATCACCGCAAATTATAATGGAGACTGGGGCTCATGCCGCTGCACTGGCCGTAAAGAGCGCCCGGGTGGATGTTGTGCCCGGTTATCCCATTACTCCCCAGACCAGCATTATGGAAGCGATAGCCGCTATGGTTGAAAATGGCGAGATGAACGCTCGTTTTATTCCGGTGGAAGGAGAACACAGTGCCATGGCTGCTGCTGTAGCTGCTTCTGCTGCTGGTGCCCGCGTTTTCACAGCCACCTCCGCCAACGGATTGCTGTATATGCATGAGGTATTGCATATGGCCTCCGGAGGTCGTTTGCCGGTAGTAATGTGCAATGTCAACCGGGGTATTTTTGCGCCCTGGACCTTGTGGGCTGATCATCAGGATTCTTTTGCCCAGCGTGATACCGGATGGATTCAATATCACTGTTCCTCCAATCAGGAGGTATTTAACACTATTCTGCAGGCCTTCCGCGTAGCCGAACAGATTAATGTACCTGTTATGGTCAACTTTGATGGCTTTGCCATATCACATTGTCTTATGCCCTTGGCTATACCGCCCCAGGAGGATATCGACCGTTTTCTGCCTTTACATGAACCGGAATGGCGGCTAGATCCGACTCATCCATCTTCCTTCAGCAATGTGACCAATGCCGCTGAATATGCACCTTTCCGCCGTATGCTCTCGGACGATATTTTAGCGTCCATCGCCCTAACCAAAAAAGCGGCGCAGGAATACCAGGAGATAACCGGCATGTGGGATGGCGATACCATCGACACTTATCGGCTGGAGGATGCTGAAGTGGTAGCATTTGCTATCAACAGCATGGCTGCTGAATTGAAGCTTTCCGTGGATATTCTGCGGGAACAGGGCATTAAAGCTGGACTGCTGCGTCCGCGACTTTATCTGCCTTTCCCAGCTGAGGATATAATCAGCGTTCTGCCGCAAAATGCACAGGTGATGGTACTGGATCGCAACTATAATTTTGGCCATCAAGGCGGAATCTTGGCGTCTGAGCTAAAAAGTGCGCTGCATGGCCGGCGCAATGACATAACGGTAAAAAACCGGGTAATGGGGATTGGCGGCATTGATCTGACCCGACGTTTCATGGCCGCTGAGATTCGCGCCATGATGGATGAATAAAGGAAACCGGTTTAAGCCTGGACAGTTTATCCTTGCGCGTCGGAGACCCTAATTTGTTTTTCTATAAAATATGAGGCTATATTGCTGATTGTTTACAAAACGTAGACCATGAAAGGAATGGACGAGATATGACTACCAGTATTAAAAAATTACCGGATATTGAGCAGGTTTTAAGTGGCAACGGAGCCTGCGGCGGATGCCCGGCCACAATGGCCCTGCGTATTGTGGGCAAGGCTTTGGGGCCCAATGCTATTATGCTTTTAACGCCTGCCTGTTCGGTAGCCAGTATGGGTATGACTCCCAAACTGGGTTACAACTGGCCCTGTATTAATATTTGCTTTGCGACTGCTGGCTCTTCAGCTTCAGGGATTACGCATGCTATTGAAATAATGAAGGAAAAGGGACGTCTGCAAGGCGACTTGCCTACCGTATTCAGTTGGGCAGGTGACGGCGGCACCTATGATATAGGTTTCCAGGCACTTTCAGCCGCAGCCGAACGTAATGATAATTTCATTCACTTTTGTTACAACAATGAAGCTTACAGCAACACCGGTGTTCAACGCAGCGGTGCCACTCCTCGCGGCAGCTATACCACTACTACTCCCACCGGCAAGCGCCATCCCAAGAAAAACATGGCTCTGCTGATGCTGGAGCATAATATTCCCTATGTGGCTACCGCTACCGTAGCTTACCCCGGCGATCTTTACGACAAAGTAGTCAAAGCTAAAAATACTCCGGGCATGAAATATATTGAGATTTTGTCACCATGTTATCTGGGATGGCAGTTCGATATGCCGGAAACCGTGCAGATGAGCCGCATGGCTGTTAAGAGCGGAGCATGGCTGTTATGGGAAGCGGAAAATGGCAAGATCACCTTTAATAATCCCAGTTCCCAGATCATCAGCGGCAAAAAAGAGCCTGCTCCGGTAGATGAATATCTAATGAAGCAGGGCCGTTTTAGCCGTCTGCTTAAAGGCCCGGACGCTGAGAGTCGCATTGCTGAAATTCAAGGCGACATCAATCGTGAGATCGCTTTTATGCGAGAAAGGGCCAAGATAACGTATTAATTCTGCACCATTTGCAGTTTAACCGCCTAGCTAACCCCCAATAATATTTTTATCATACCCACTTAGGCCTGATTCAGGCAATAAATAACCCTCGCTGCTGTTAAACTGCTGTCAAGTAGACAGGTAAAAAAACATGGCGAGGGTATTATGCCACAACTATATGATTATGCGCATCTTTTTTTGGGCATATTCACCATCCCAGGGTTTCCAAATATCCATTTCATCCCAGTCGTAGAACCCCTCTTCTCCTTCCATGGGGAAAATTTCATCATATAAATAGGGCATGGTGTCGGCTTCAGAGTTGAAAGAGTGGTGAACCCTGATTGCTTCGTGATACAACACATAGACCTGCTTATCTCGGGGTTTTGCCAGGATTTCCGCCGGTACGATGTCATGCTCATTGAGTTTGCTCTCGTAGAAAGTCTGGAAATTGATTTGAAACAAGATACCCGAAAAATCGTTAGCTACCACATCACTGCTTATGAAATAAAGAAGTTTAAAACGGCAAACCGGCAGATAGTTTTATCAGGCGGTAACGATCTGACTTTCAGACTGCAGCCCCAGTTTTTCAACTGCCTGCTCCCGCATCTTGAATTTAAGAATCTTTCCAGCCGCATTCATGGGGAATTCGCTAACAAAATCAACATGGCGCGGGGTTTTGTGTTTAGCCATGTGGGAACGGACATATTCTTTAACTTCATCCTCGCTCATCGTTTCGCCATCTTTTAGAATAACACAGGCCATAATCTCCTCCCCGTATTGTTTGTCCGGAACGCCTATAACCTGCACATCCTTTATTTTAGGATGGGTATAAAGGAAGTCCTCGATCTCTTTAGGATAAATGTTCTCACCGCCACGGATAATCATATCTTTGATACGGCCGGTTATTTTGTAATAGCCGTTTTCGTCTCGGCGGGCCAGGTCGCCGGTATGGAGCCAACCATCCTTATCGATGGCGGCTGCGGTTGCCTCAGGCATCTTATAATAACCCTTCATTATATTATAGCCCCGGGCTACGAATTCTCCATCCATGTTAGCAGGTAGATCTTCACCGGTCTGAGGGTCAACAATCTTACATTCGACGCCTGGCAGGTCACGTCCTACTGTATTTACCCGCAATTCAACCGAATCGTCAACGCGGCTCTGGGTACATCCGGGTGAGGATTCAGTCTGGCCAAATACAATCGTTATTTCAGACATGTTCATCTTGTCAACTACATCCTGCATGACTTTCACCGGGCAAGGGCTGCCAGCCATAATTCCGGTTCTCATATGCGAAAAGTCCGTCTTGGCAAAATTCTTGTGCTCAAGCATCGCAATAAACATAGTTGGAACACCATGTACAGCCGTAATTTTTTCCTGGTTTATGCACTCCAATGATTGCTCAACATTGAAGTATGGAATCGGAGCAATAGTAGTCCCATGGGTCATAGCAGCAGTCATAGCCAGCACCATCCCAAAACAGTGAAACATGGGCACCTGGATCATTAAACGGTCAGCAGTGGAAAAGTCCATGCAATCGCCGATATTTTTACCGTTATTGACAACATTATAATGGGTGAGCATAACCCCTTTGGGGAATCCGGTTGTTCCTGAGGTATATAATAGGCTGCAAACATCATGCTTGGCAACAAAGGCTGCCCGACGATATACTTCCTCCAATGGAACCCGTTCAGAGATCTCCAGGGCTTGTTCCCAGGTCAGACAGCCTTCCAGTTCACAATCGACAGTTATGATATTACGCAAAAACGGCAAATTCTTCATATATAATGGCCGGCCCGCTTCGTGGGTTTGCAGATCCGGACAGAGCTTGCGCATAATGCCTAAATAGTCGGAGTCTTTGTAGCCGTCAATCATAATCAAGGTATGAGTATCTGACTGGCGCAGCAAGTATTCTGCTTCATAAATCTTATAAGCGGTATTTACAGTTACCAGAACCGCACCGATCTTGGTAACTGCCCAGAAGGTAATATACCACTGGGGTACATTGGTGGCCCAGATGGCCACATGATCTCCGGGTTTAACCCCTAATCCGGTCAGAGTGCGGGCAAACGTATCCACATCATCTCTGAATTGGCTATAGGTTCTGGTATAATCCCTGGTCGTATAACGAAATGCATACTGGTCGGGGAACTCTTCTACCATGCGATCCAGCACCTGGGGAAAGGTCAGATCAATAAGAATATCCTTTTCCCAAACATATTTGCCGGTTCGGGCGTTATTGTCAATCAGATAGCTTTTTACCTTGTTTATTTCTTTATAACGGATCATATAGTTCCGGAAATGCGGGAAGACAATTCCCGGATCGCTTAAGTCGGCTGCCCAGCGTTTAACCCATTCCAGAGAAATATATCCTTCGTATTTAATCGAGCGCAGTGCAAACATCATTTCGTCTATGGGCAGATCACCTTCGCCCAGCATGCGATATTCAATGGCGCCATTCTCCACTACCGAATCCTTGATGTGTATATATTTGATGTAAGCTCCCAGGTTCTGAACGGTTTGGCCCGGGGTTTCATGGGCAAACCGATAAGGATGATGAAGATCCCACAGAGCTGCCACTGCATCACTGGGAATGTTATCAAGCAGGTTGCGTAAACGGGCAGTATCAGCGTATACCCCGTTGGTTTCTACCAGCAGGGTCACCCCGCTTTCCTCGGCAATTGGAATAAGGGGTTTAAGTGCCGCAAGAACCGCTTCGTCGTCAACCGGTCCGGTGGGATAGGGTTCCAGGTCAGCCAGAATTCGTACATATGGCGTACCCAGTTTAGCTGCTAAAGTAATATACTGTACGATTTCCTGATATACTTCCTCAGCTTGCTCAGCAAATTTCAAACAGCAGCCTGACGACAGACAGGGTATTTCGAGCCGCAGATCGGAAAGTTTTTGCTTGGTGACAGGCAGTTGTTGTTCAGTAAAAGGTTGGGCCTTTACCGCATAAATCTCGTTTCCCAAGCCGCGAATTTCAATGCCGTCAAAACCAATATCTTTGGCCATGGAATAGATATCTGTCCAGCTGAAATCAGGGCACCCAAGGGTAGAAAATGCGATCTTCATTATTAATCTCCTTCCATAATAAAAAGGTAAATAAGGCTTATAGGGAATAAGCTCGGTAAATTGATAATTAGCTATATTACTCAATTTTACATGGTTTATTCAGTGTGTAAATGATGTTTTTTACTATCTTATTGACAATTTTTAATATAGGCGTCTTTCTTTATCTGACAATAAAGCCATAATTTACCTTATTAATTAGGCTAATGATAGAAATGCAGGTTATTCCATCCTTTCTGCCCTTTAAGAAGCAAGTAATATCTAATTGTCCATATTTACCAAAAGGTAGGATGTGAAATTTGTCGAATTGTGGATATATAGGGGGCGCAAAGAAAGAAATGGTAAATTCGAAACTATCTAAAATTGAATAAAGCATTATCAGTATTTAATTAAGGAGGGACTTGTGTTAGCAAAAAGATATAAAAAAATGATTCTTAAGGGTATATTAGCCTTGTTTGCGGTTGTTTGGCTGGCATTGCCCGCTCAGGCCAATGACTATGGCACCAAAGATCTGTCAATAGGCAGCCGGGGTTCATTTGTCAATCATTTACAGCAAGACCTGCAAGGGTTAGGCTATTATTCCAGCAGTATCGATGGTTGGTTTGGTCCCCAAACCCATGATGCGGTAGTAAAATTTCAAAAATCGCAGAAGTTGAAGACCGATGGGCTTGTAGGCATAAAAACCAAAACAGCTTTGAATGCGGTACTAACTGAGCAGTCCGGTTCAGATAGGGCTAATGGCGAAAAAGGTCTATCATTAGGCAGCCGGGGTTCAGCCGTAACTCAGCTGCAGGAGGATCTTAAAACCCTAGGCTATTATTCGGGTAGTATTGATGGTTGGTTTGGACCCCAAACCCATGATGCGGTAATGGATTTTCAAAGGTCGCAAAAACTAAAACAGGACGGTCTGGTTGGCGTAAAAACCAAAACAGCTTTGAATGCTTTGTTGAAAAAGGCAGTGGTATCGCCCCGGGTGTCTGCAAATGCCAGAGTACCTTCGGCAACGAGTATTAAAAAGTACAATTCTCATGAGAAACCTATAGTTGACTCTTTCCGGGCGAATTTTGACGGAAGTCTGGCTCAAACTCTGGTGGGACGTGCTATTTGGTATATGGAATACGGCTTTATGAGGTATGGGAGCACAAAATACCCTGCCTCTGGTTATATTGATTGCTCGAACTTTGTATCGCTGGTATATAAAGATTTCGGATATTCCATTACCTCAGCGGCCAAGAATTATGGCTCCGTAGGGGTAAAGGTCCAGGGAGTTTATGGGCAGAAGATTCCCGGCACATCTAAATATACCCTGAAAGGCATAGAAAAGCTTAAACCGGGTGATATATTTACCTTCTGGAACTCTGATGAACCGGCTAGAACCCATATTGGTCATGTTGCTATCTACATGGGCGTAGTAAATGGCAAACCCTGCATTATTAATACATGTTCGGGAAGGCCTACAGCCATCGGGATTATTAACAGCTTCTCCTACTGGTATGGTTCGAGCCTGATAGAAGTGCGCAGAGTTTTACCTGCCAGTGCCTATGCAGCCGGCAGCCAAAGCTCCGATCAAGGCCCGGTTCTACCGGCCATGTATCAGATAAAGCCGGACAAGCCAATCATTTTGCCTAAAAACCTGGCTGTCGGATTTTAGTCTTTGTTTAGCAGTTAAATTTGCACCTCCCTATAAAAAGAGCTCGCGGGAAATTAGTTCCGCGAGCTCTTTACTATTAGTGGCTAGATTCCTTGATACAGTACCATTACTGCAGCCTTCGATAATTTTGGGCTGTAAAGATGCAAATCTCAGCTTTTCTGTTACGCAATTAAAAATCCATTATTTAAAATAGTTAACCCCGGCCTCGAAAAGACGCTGGTCTTTCGCATGGGGAATATTAGTATAGAGATGGGGGCCGATTCTTTCTGAGTGCCCCATTTTCCCTAGTATCTTGCCATCGGGACTGGTAATCGCTTCCACTGCATAATATGATCCATTGGGATTAAACCTGATGTCATAGGTAGGATTGCCTTGATAATCCACGTATTGCGAAGCAATCTGGCCGTTAGCCGCCATTTGCTGCATATCCGCCTCGCTGGCTACAAAACGGCCTTCCCCATGGGACATGGCGGTTTGATAGACATCTCCCACCTTAACATTGGCCAACCAGGGAGATAAAACTGAACAGATTCTGGTTTTAGCTATCATTGATATATGGCGGCCAATACGGTTATAGGTCAATGTAGGCTGGTATTGGTCAATATCACGTATTTCCCCATAGGGAACCAGACCCAGCTTAATCAGAGCCTGAAAACCGTTGCAGATGCCCAGCATCAGACCATCTCGATTCTTCAGCAGATTCATGACTTCATCCCGGATGCGGGGATTGCGGAAAATGGCGGCAATAAACTTGCCGGAGCCGTCAGGCTCGTCTCCGGCACTGAAGCCACCGGGGATAACTACCATTTGAGAATCTCTAATTTTGCGGGCCATTTCCTGGATTGATTCTTCGATAGCTAATGGGGTAAGGTTTCTAATCACGTATATATCAGTTTCGGCCCCTGCTAATTCAAACCGTTTTTGGGTATCATATTCACAGTTGGTACCGGGAAATACGGGAATAAACACCCGGGGCCTGACCGACCCAACTTTTGAACGGGCTGGTCCGCGCTGGTTAAAGGAAAAAGCGGGCGGCGCCTGCAAATGTATAGCCTGAGTCCGGGTAGGGAAAATCTTTTCCAGAGGTGATTCCCAGGCATCCTGAGCTTCTTGCAGGCTAATGGTCACGGCGCCGATTTCGATTACTTCCTTTTCCAGGGTCTTACCCAGTATTTGGTGAGGGATGGCAGCCAACTCTTGCTCAACATCTAAGTCGCCACACATCTCTAATACCAGACTGCCATAATTCGGAGCAAACAGCAGAGTTTTTATTTCATCCGGCGATACTGATGAGGATGCCAGGGAAAACCCTATCCGGTTGCCGAAAGACATCTTGCTGACTGCTTCGGCTATACCGCCTCCGCATACAGGATAGGCAGCCAGTATTTTGCCGTTATTAATCAGCTCGGTTATGCACTGATATGTTTTGCCCAGTAATGCAAAGTCAGGCAGTTCATAATCATCTCTGGTCACAGGTATATAGATCACCTGACTGTTGGGGTTCTTAAACTCAGGCGAGATTACCTTCCTTACATCAACCAGATTCACCGCAAAAGCTACCAGAGTGGGCGGCACATTCAGGTTCATAAAGGTGCCGGACATGCTGTCCTTTCCGCCTATGGCCGGGATTCCCAGTTGCATTTGGGCATGGTATGCCCCCAGCAAAGCAGCGAAGGGTTTGCCCCATTTACTGCTGTCTGGGCCCAGTTTTTCAAAATACTCTTGTAAAGATAAGCGAGTACTCGGATAGCTGCCTCCCATGGCTACGATTTTAGCCACGGCTTCAAGCACCGCATACATGGCACCATGGAAAGGGCTCCACCTGGACATTTCAGGATTATAACCATAGGCCATCAGCGTCCCGGTGGTAGTATCTCCCGATACCACCGGCAGTTTAGCCGCCATGCCAACCGCAGGCGTGGCCTGGTATTGGCCGCCATATGGCATTAGGATGGTGCCGGCTCCGATTGAACTGTCAAAACGCTCCACCAGTCCTTTTTGCGAGCACACATTCAAGTCCTGTAAATTATTCAACCAGGCATTTTTGATATCTGCTGCAGCTGAGCATGATTTTGAAGCAAAATAGTTGTCCAACAATGAAGGTTCCTGAACCCAAACCTCAGCATGTTGCTTTACTCCGTTGGTATCTAGAAAATCTCGGGCAATATCAACAATAACAGAGGTCCGCCATACCATTTTTAGGCGCCGGTCGGTGGTTACCTCAGCCACAACCGTGGCCTCCAAATTCTCTAAGTCAGCCAGAGATTTAAACTGGACAGCGTCAGCCTGGGCTACCACTACCGCCATTCTTTCTTGAGATTCAGAAATGGCCAGCTCGGTCCCATCCAGACCATCGTACTTTTTAGGAATTGCATCAAGATTAATAATCAATCCGTCAGTTAATTCTCCTATAGCTACAGAAACACCGCCTGCGCCGAAATCATTACATTTTTTAATGAACCTGCTGGCCTGGGAATTGCGGAACAGCCGCTGTATCTTGCGCTCGGTGGGGGGATTTCCTTTTTGTACCTCAGCCCCGCGGGTTATAATGGATTCTTCAGTATGCACTACTGAAGAGCCTGTGGCGCCCCCGCAGCCATCCCGGCCGGTTTTGCCTCCCAAAAGAATCACTACATCGCCGGCTACGGGAGTATCCCTTTTTACGTTAATTCTAGGGCCTGCACCGATGACCGCGCCCACTTCCATGCGTTTGGCAATATAGCCTTCATCATAGATTTCCGCTACTTGTCCGGTAGCCAGTCCGATCTGATTTCCGTAGGAACTGAATCCGGCAGCTGCGCCGGTGGTTATTTTTCGCTGGGGCAGCTTGCCGGGCAAGGTATCCGCAATACTGGCCCGCGGGTCACCACTGCCGGATACCCGCATAGCCTGGTAAACATATACCCGGCCTGACAGAGGATCTCTTATAGCGCCTCCCAGACAGGTGGCTGCTCCGCCAAAAGGTTCGATCTCAGTGGGGTGATTGTGGGTTTCGTTCTTAAACATTACCAGCCAGTCTTCTTTTTCGCCGTTAATGTCAGCTTGTACCACAATGCTGCAGGCGTTTATTTCATCGGAAACATCCAAATCCTCAAGTTTGCCTTCTTTTCTAAGTTTCTTCATTCCCAGCACCGCAATGTCCATCAGGCAGATATCCCGGTCTGGTTCCTGGGAGCCGTATACCAGGACCCTGTCTTGCAGGTAAGCATCATAAGCTTTTTTTATGGGCCGGGCTAACCCCTGGTCTGGAATGGAAACACTGTCAATACTGGTTAAAAAGGTGGTATGGCGACAGTGATCTGACCAATAGGTATCAATCACCTTAATTTCTGTCAAGGTGGGGTCTCTATGCTCCTGATCCCGGAAGTAAGCCTGACAATATCTAAAATCTTCCATGTTCATAACTATGCCTAATTCTTCTTTAAAGGAGGCTAAATCTGCTGCCGCCATCTTAATAAAACCATTAAGTATGGCTACATCACTCGGATAAATAGATCCCATGTCCAGGGAAGAGGGCTTAGCCAGGGAGGCCTCCCTGGAGTCCACCGAATTTATGGAATAGCTCTTAATAGCCTTAATATCAGCAGCGGATATATCTCCGTAGAGTAAAATAAGCTTGGATGAGAGAATGGCAGGTGGCTCTCCCTGGGTTAGTATCTGTATACATTGAGCAGCTGAATCTGCCCGCTGATCGTACTGCCCAGGGAGATACTCCATGGCAAAACATTTAACGCCGGGCTCTACATCTATTGATTCATCATAGACAAAGTCCACATTGGGTTCGGAGAATATGGTGTTTTTAGCCTGTTCATAGGCTGGTGCGGATATTCCGGCAACATCATAGCGGTTAATAATTCTGATTCTTTCTAAACCTGATATGCCCAAATTTTCCTTTAAATCATTATACAAATGCTGGGCTTCAATGTCGAAGCCAGGTTTCTTTTCTACCAGGATACGCTTAACAGTATTATTCACTTAATTAAACCTCATTTCTCTGGTTGTTCAATAATCTATATGTATATAATATATGGTTTTGCGGCTGAATAAAAGTGAAGTATGTTGGCAGAGAAAAGAATAGCAGTATGAATAGGAAATTATTCATCTCCAGGATAAATGGATGAGGTTCTAATTAGCTTTATATAGTTTCATTCTTCCTGGAAATCCTTTAGCTGCGTGCCTGGTTCGTGGTAACGTCTATAGTAATGGGTAAGGGTGGTATAGGTGAAAAACCGGTTAATTAAAGGAATATGGATGAGCAGGTGGAAGAGCCGGTAGACCAGATAGACTGACAGCAGGAAATAGACATAGTCTATCAAAATTATTGGCCAGAAGCTAACGATCTCTTTTATGCCGGGGAAGAAGCTGGTCAGCCATTTTAACAAATAATAACCGGCGGGGATAGTGATAATATAGTACAGCAGTATGGCAAGGGGATGGCTGACCTCGACAGCCTGCCGAGGGCAGAAGCCCATGCAGCGCATGCAGCTTTCGCAGGAGTAGCTCCAGTAAGGGAGCCTATTTTTACCCTGCAGGGTGAGCGAATGGGTAGGACAGTATTGGGCGCACACCCCACAGCTGTTGCATTTGGCAGAGGCAAAAAAAGTTTTAGCCAGATAAAAGCGGCCGCCTATCAGGTAAGCGACAGAGACTGGAAGAAGAACCAGACCTAAAAACAGGGGGATGAATCCGCCCAACTTCCGCCTGCCAGTCAGGATTTCCCCGAACCAGGCGGTGGTTTTAACCTGGGCACGGTTAATGATACCAGATACATTGACCGGGTGCAGGCCCCAATGGAGAGCCATCCAGTTTGCAGGCATATCAACAGCCTGTACCCCACGCAGCCTATATCCCTTGCAAAGCAGGATTAAAGCAATAAGATATCCAGCAGTGCCTTCCAGACCGGGTATAAAACCGTTTATTTTCGTTCCGCCCCGGGTCGGTGTGACAAAGGCATGAGTACCAGGGCGGCGAGGAAGACGCAGAGCAAAGTAGATAACATGCCAGGGGGCAGTGAAGCCATGGGTGGGAAAGACCAGCCCTACAAGGTTTTTGGCCCCCGAATCTATCTCTTCAGTAGGTCTGGCGTTGGCTGTAGATGAAATAGAAGAATCAATGCCATGGGCGGCTGCAGCCCCTGCCATCCAGGATGCCACCCGATAGGAATTACCAGTACCGGAAAAGTAATATATGGTTACTTTTTTGTACATGGTCTGTTTGCTCCCTTACCCTCGGTTTATTTTTTGCATAAAATCATTATCTATAGCATACCAGGAACCAGTATGAATTTACATTCTGGAAACATGAAATAATTAGCAGGAATTACTATTTCAATGTCGAAGTGGAAATAAAAAAGACAACCAAATTTACTCCGAGCCTGTAAACCTAAAGTGAAAACTATGGTTTTCAGGCCGTTAAGGTATGCCGGGAAACAGGCATGCCTCCCATTGCGGAAAGGAGAAGCTAATAACTATGTTATTATTACAATAGTTTTTTTGGCGCGGCAATTCTTTCTGCCGGGCTTTTATATTTTCTGGGACTTAAAAGGGAAGGAGGCAAAAAGATTTATAAAGGAAGCGCTTATTACGGACAAACAGACCGAAGATCGGAAATATTTAATGTTGGAGGGAAAATATAATATGAATAAGAAACTTGTGGCGCTTATGTTAGCGTTGGCAATGTTATTCACAATGACCGGATGTTCTCAGTCTCAGAAAACAGGACCGGGAAAAAATTCTGAGCCAGCTAAAATAACTGTAATTGATCAGACTGGTCGCAATGTTGAGGTACCTGCAGAAGTTAAAAAGGTATCTACAATTTATGGTGTGGCTGTCACATATATTGCTGCTCTCGGTAAAGCAGATTTGTTGGTATCAAAATCAGATGGTATAAAAAGCCCCTGCCTGTATGATTATATTGCCCCTTCTGTTGTCAAGCTTGATAATGCAGGGCTAAAGACACCTGACCTGGAAAAACTGGCCAAGCTTAAACCTGATGTGTACATCGGCCGCGGTCGGGATACTGAGGCTACCAATGCGGTTCAGGGCATAAACATACCGGCTATTGGGATAGCTCCCGAGACCACTGACCAGATATTTGCAACCTACGATTTGCTTGGCAAGGTTCTGGGCGCCGAAAAAAAAGCTGAAGAACTGAAAGCCCTGTATAGAGGTGTAACTGAAAAAGCCAAGTCACTTACCGCTAAAATTGAAAAGAAGCCTACCGCTATTTTAATGGGCAGCTCAATCGGCAAGGTAGCCAATGAGTCCATGCTGCAATCTTATCTGATTGAAACAGCGGGAGGTATAAATCCTGCCAAAGATATAAAAACTACTGAGCTTTGGCCAACAGTAGGAGTCGAGCAAATATTTGCCTGGAATCCCGATTTCATTTTCATCACTTCTTATGGGTCTACAGACTATACGGTAGAAAAAATTATGAGTGATCCCGCTTGGAAAAATGTAGCCGCTGTCAAAAAGGGGCAGGTGTTCAAGACCCCGTGCTCTCTTGAAAGCTGGGAACTGCCTGGACCTAGTTCCGCTCTGGGTACCCTTTGGATGGTTAACAAGATGTTCCCGGAGCTTTACAGTGATGCCGAGCTGGAGAAAGATGTAACTGCTTATTACAACGGAGTATTCCCAGGAAATACACTTTCACGCCAAATACTGGGATATTAAAATAAATTATTGGGCTGTTAACGCTTGGGCGGGAGCGGCCCAATTCACACTGTCTTAATGGCTTGAGGTGGAAAATGAATTGTAATTATTGCGAATGGCGCTGCGATCTTTCACAAGGTGAGGGAATTTGCGGGCGTTATATACTTTCAGACTGCAGAATAGAGGAAAAAGAGCCCATGCAATGGGTTTCATATTATTATTATCAAATAGAGGAGATGCCTTTTTTTCATGCGCTTCCAGGCGCAACTGTTTTGCAGACAGGTACAAAAGGATGTAATGCTCACTGTAATTACTGTGTAAATTCACATATTGCAATAAAGGAAGAATCAAATCAAAAATTAAAAGCTATTACCGGGCAGTCTCTGGCCCAGCTTGCAATTAATGCCGGCGCCCATGCTGTTGTTTTCGCTATTAATGAAGTAACCGTATTCCTGCCTTCTGCACTTGAAGCAGCGCAGGCCGCACACGAAGCAGGTCTAAAGACAGGTTGTCTTACCAACGGCTATTTGACGGAAGAAAGTACCAGCTTACTGGGTAATGCGATGGATTTTATAAACATAAGTTTAAAATCCCTGGCAGATGATTTTTACCAGGAGAATCTGGGTCTTCCATCAGTAAAACCGATATTGCGTAACATTAAAGCCCTGTCGAAAATGGCGCATATTGAAATTGTTACCCCCATTGTGCACGAGATTTCCTGCCATGAAGTGTTGGAAATAGCACATTTTATTGCTGAAGTTGATAAGAACATACCGTGGCATTTGTTTAAACTTCAGCCTGCATATAGACGAATCGGTGAAAACTCGCTGGATATTGGCGCCATGATCGAAATAGTGGAACAAGCGAAGCAGATACTGCCTTATATATACTTTGGTAATTTTGCCGGATCAAAATGGGTTAATACTTTATGTCCAGGTTGCAGGCATATGCTGATCAAGCGGATTTGTATCGGTTCCTGCGGTTCCAAGTTTAGTTCTATAGATATGGTCGATAATTGCTGTCCGCTATGCGGGCAACAGATACCCATAATACGTTAAAAGCGAGCGGGGATAAATAGATGGCAAAAATCATGCTGGATGTGGGCGGATGGCAGACCGTGGTTGATTTTGCAACAGGGGATCCTGTTGATGATTTAAATGATCCGATCATGGAAGATATTAAACAAATTACACCTTCAATCCCTTATCCGGGTGATACTGAACCTGGAGCGATTGATTGGACGGTGGATGCTGCCCTGGCTGTATGTGATTATTATAATCCCGATTTTATTATGCTGGCGTTTGCCACGCAGCAATTAATTAAAATAAATCAACATCTGACCCCTGAGGAAAGTGTGGCCATCAATGAACGTATTTTCAGACAGGTAAGCCGATTTCTGGAAAACACTGATTACCAGCCCATGATAATTGGGATGGGCGGTATGCAGGACATAAAAAGCGTTATTGACCAGTCACAGCTTTCTACAAGGCTGATTACAAGTATGTGTGCATATCATTATGCGGGGCTGTTTATGAGCAGCGCAAGTGATGCTGAAACAATAAAGAATATGGAACATATTGAATACGTTATATCCAAAGAGGAGCTTAGGGCATCTTATCCAGATATGAGAGAAACATATTATAGAATGCTGCCTGACTTTTTGCTGATGAGCAGTGATGGTTATGTGTTTAATGAGATAGGAAATCGAGGAATCGTTCATAAAAAAACACCGCAGTTGATGCGCGAGCTTCCTGTTTATACGACTCTGGATAGGCCGCAGCATATACTGGAGGTGCGCGGCATACTTGAACACGCTATGGATAAAGGGAAGAAAGTTGCATTGATAATGCTTGAGGGAACGGGAACAGATGATTTTAAACTCCCTTTTACCATGATGGACAATCAAACCGAGTGGTTTGTTTATGACCAGGGATTAAGCCAGTATTTGGCGGCAGCAACGGGTAAGAAGTTCTATGAATATGACTATCCCCCTGTTGTTAATTCAGCTGCCTATCTTAATACATCTGAAAAATATCCTTTTTCTCAACATTTTACGTTTTTACCTGAGGATACCATTGGCCGCAGGCCTGACAAACGTACGGCGGCTGTTGGAACCCGCAGCGGCTTTATACATGAAACGACCATGGCAGATATATGTGTCGAATGCCATTCGCGACAGCTTTCCATGTCAGGGGTATTTGTGCTGGTAAATGACCCGAAAGGCGAGAAAAGATGGGGTTAAAGCTAAAAGAACAAGCAATAGATCGTAAGGAGAAACGGCGGATTCGGTCTATTAATTTTATATTTGTTGTGGTACTTATAACAACAGCAGTGTATAGCATATGTGTAGGTAAATATCCTGTTTCAGCGATAGAAAGTATACAGATTATTCTGGCCAATATTTTTGGTTTTTCGGGCAATTGGGAGCCTATAACTGAAAGTGTGGTAATGGAGCTTCGCTTGACCCGCACGGTCTCTGCGATTTTGGTGGGGGCATCGCTTGCTATTTCGGGTGCAGCATATCAGGGAATATTCAGAAATCCGTTGGTATCTCCTGATTTGCTGGGCGTTTCATCGGGCGCATGCATAGGCGCAGCGATGGCTATATTAATGACTCTTCCTGCAGCTTATATTCAATTTTTTGCTTTTTGCGGCGGGCTTCTGGCAGTATCAATTACGCTTTTGATACCGCGCATGATAAAAAGCGATTCCAATCTCATGCTGGTTCTTTCGGGAATTATAGTCGGTGGCTTAATGACTTCCATCATGGGATTTATTAAATATACCGCCGATCCGGATACACAGCTGGCTGCAATTACCTTCTGGCAGCTTGGAAGTCTATCGTATATCAAAATGACATCAGTTCTAAGCGTATTTCCCGCTATTGTTTTGTCAGCAGTTGTATTAATTGCTATGTCGTGGTGGATTGATATAGTATCTTTAGGGGAAAAAGAAGCCCAAACGCTGGGGGCAAATGTAAAGGTTATAGTATATGTAACGATAGCATGTTCAACTCTATTAACTGCCAGTTCAGTATGTATAGCAGGTACCATAGGATGGGTCGGATTGGTTATACCGCATATGGGCAGATTGATTGCAGGGCCTGATAATACAAAACTGCTGCCCGCAGCTGGTCTTATTGGTGCAATATTTATTTTGCTGGTGGATACCGCAGCACGTACGATAGGTTCAGCGGAACTGCCTTTAAGCATACTTACGGGAATAATTGGCGCACCCTTTTTTGCGTGGCTTCTGTATAAGCAAAGGATGAGACTGCAATGATATACCAGGTAAAAAATCTATTCTTTAAATACCCTGCCCAAGGAAGATCAATATTGCAGGATGCATCTTTTACCCTGCAGGCAGGCGAGATAATAACCATACTAGGCCCTAACGGAGCAGGAAAAAGCACGCTATTGAATTGTTTGGCGAATCTTTTGAAGCCGTTGAGGGGCGAAATTCTTTTATGCGGGCGAAAAATGTGCGAAATGTCTGCAAAAGAAGTGGCAAGCTGTATCAGCTATGTACAGCAAACCCATATACCCACATTTGCGTACACCGTATTAAACTATGTGATAATGGGGCGTGCTCCGAAGATAGGAATGTTTAGAAAGCCCAAAGCACAGGATGAACAGGCAGCTTGCGAAGCATTGGATTTGCTGGGAATAGCTCACCTGGCAGATAAACCGTACACAGAGATAAGCGGTGGTGAGCGTCAGCAGGCTACAATAGCGCGGGCAATAGTTCAGGAGCCTAAGGTCATATTATTTGACGAACCTACATCACATTTGGACTATGGCAATCAGTATAGAATACTGGTCATGATAAAGAATATGCAAAAGCAAGGTTACTCAATAATTATAACCACCCACAACCCTGATCATGCGATACTGTTGGGTGGAAAAACTGCAATTCTTGATAGAGAAGGACAGTTGGATGTGGGTAAAAGCTCTGATTTAATTACCGAAGAACGTCTCCGAAAATTGTATAATACAGATTTGAAACTGCTGCCAGTACAAGAGGTTTCACGCATGGTATGTGTGCAGCCCTCCCTTTTTAGAGACCCCTGAACCATGTAAAGAAAAGCGTTTCAGATAAGTGGGGTTTGCGCTTTTGCCTGCATAATGTTAGAATAATTTTTAAGTTAATAACATTCTACGAGATTGAATGTCTGTAGCTGAAAAAGCCATGGTGTCCAGTCCGATGGGTATAGCTAGAAATGGTTATGCCTCCCTTTGGAAAGTAGAAAATAACGTTTTAAATCCCCTTATTAAGGGATTATTTCGTTGGCAACAACTTCCGGGGTGAAGTTGTTTTTTTATATATAATTATATTTTTATTTAAGGGGGTAAAATATTTGAAAAAAGGGATTATCTTAGTTATTATGTTTTGTTTGTTGTTTACAACCAGTGCTTTGGCAGCCGATTCAGTAAAAATTACGTTAGATAATAAGCTCGTAAATTATTCTGATCAGGAAGCCATTTATGACAGTTCCAGGGAACTAGTTCTCATTCCTTTACGTGCTGTCTGTGAAATTATGGGAGCACAAGTTAAATGGGATAATACAGGCAACAAGGCGACAGTTACTATGATGAATAAATCTGCTGAGATTCCTTTCAACAGCAGAAGTATCATGGCTAATGGCCAGACAATTGATTTAACGGCTAATGTTGAGGTTATAAATAATAGGACAATGGTTCCTATGGATTTTATCCCGAAAGCGTTGGGAAGCCAAATAGAGTGGAATAAATCCGAGCAATCTCTATTAATTAAGGATAGGAATATAAAATTAAAACTATCCAGTACAATTGGACCAGTTGATGCAGGAATTATTGGTGAATTAGCTCAGAAATTTGAGCAAAAGACAGGGGTAAACGTTGAGTATACAGGAGCAGGAACCGGCAAAACTCTGGAGATGGCAAAAAGCGGTGATTATGATGTGGTTATAGTCCATGCCAAAGCCCTGGAGGAAAAATTTATCGCAGATGGATTTGGAACTGAAAGAATTCCGGTTATGTATAACGATTTTATAATATTAGGTCCTGAAAACGATCCAGCCCAAATTAAGGGTTTTACGGTAAGTGATGCTCTTAAGCAGATCATGAATAGCAAAACTAAGTTTATCAGTCGCGGTGACAATTCCGGTACTAATGTAAAAGAAAAAGAATTATGGGCAGCAACAGGCTTAAATCCGGAAGGTGACTGGTATGTATTATGGGAAGGCGGCTCCAAGGGCAACAGTGCTACCCTAAAATATACCGATGAACAAAAAGCATATACCATAATGGATAGAGCAACCTACCTGATTCTTAAAAATGAAATTTCATTGGTTCCATTAGTGCAGGGAGAGGAGTCACTGTTAAACTTCATCTCAATTATACCAGTTAACTTCGAGAAGTTTCCGGAAGTAAACAAAACTTTGGCGGCGGATTTCTGCAAATTCATTACTTCCGAAGAGGCGCAGATAATCATTAGGGATTTCAAGCAAAGTGTATACGGGGAGCCTTTATTTTTCCCCAATTCTGATGAATGGAATAAAAAGATTAATTAGCAGGTTACTTCTGTTATAAAAACAATATCTTAAAGAGTCACAAACCGGGGAGAGATCCTCGGTTTTGGCTTTATCCTCTTGTCGACAGCTGCTGTAAACGCGTATCCATTTTTTGCTCCAGTTGCTGTCTTAGCCCGGGGGTCTTCGATAAGACTCTTTCCAACTGCCTTCTTTTAAGCGACAAAAGCAGACAGGGAGTAAGGGCACGAACCGTTGCGGTTCTTAAGACTTCCCTTAAAAGGGCGATTTCTCCGAAATAATCCCCGTCTTCCAAAAAATTTACGACCTTTT
>JAQVWS010000154.1 GCA_028709585.1 Syntrophomonas sp.
GCTCCGCCCTGACGTCCCTTCCCGGAACCCGGGTCAATTCTAATACCCTTGCTCTGTAACTCCACCATTAGTTCTTTGGTTTGCAAAGGACTACCCATTGTTCTCCTACTCCTTTGTGATTATTTAGGATAAATCCTTTCCCCGGCAGCAATTGCCGAGGAAAGGAAATATATAAAGCAATCCTATAAGTCTTAGTCAAACGCTTACATCCAGGTACCCATAATGAAAGCGCCTTCTTTATAATGCATAAGTGCTAAATCCAGGGTGTCCAGCGGATCGAAAGCTACTACCCCTTCCAGCAGATCTTCTTCACGGAAACCGACGGCGCCTAATCCGAACTGACAGATATATACCTTGCCGCCTTCTTTCATGAACTGGGTAAGGCGTCTGGAATGCTCCAAGTGACCAGGATAGAACTCATCCCCCACTTTGGGATAGCCCTTTGTAGCACTAGCAGTAAGTACACCGCCCGGTCCATAAAGCAGGATTGAGGTTTCAAATCCCTTGCGTTGCAGACGCATAGCCGTTAACAGTGCAATCAGAGTTACAGAAGCTTCGGTAAACATGCCGTGGATCTGCACTAAAGCTTTTTGTCCTGGTTCGGCTTTGTAATCAGGAAATACCTTTTTTTTCGTAAACAGACTATCGCCATTTTGAACTTTCGCCATATGTTAAATCCTCCTTATTTTTTTATTGCCTTAACACCATATATACGTTCTGCATTTTGCCAGAAGATCTTGTTTTTAAATTCTTCTGAAATCTCCAAACCTTCCCATTTCCAATACTCAGATGGGAAGTCGCTCCAGGGTTCATCAGAACCAAACATTAGATTATCTTCACCAACGCCATTGGCCCTGCGGATTTCGTCAACCATTAAACGTCCTGCGAAACCTACTGCCCAGGCTCCGTCAGTGAAGACCTGATAGCCGTCTTTAAGCCAGTTCACAAATCTGGGAACCATCTTAATATGACCGCTTACACCGCCGCCCATATGAATAATATGAATCCGAATACGTTTTCCATATTTCTCAACAAACTTGTAGTAGTTGCCGATGTCAGAGCTGCCGCCAGCGCTGGAATGAGTTTGCAGAGTAAGGTCATACTGTTCGCAGGTAGCAACTATTTTCTCCATCAGATACTCTTGCTCAGCATCATATTTCTCCGGATCGGGATTCCCGCCTATCAAATAAGTCATCTTAAGGCAGCCTATGCCCGGTTCGCCTGCAAATTTAAGCGCCTCTTCGGTAAGTTCTTTGGCACGAGGAATACTGGAGACCCAAATGCCACCCACAAGCCGATTAGACTTCTTTACAGAATCAACTACCAGCTGGTTAAGTCCAAATGGCTGTTCAATTACTGGAATTCCATAGTTTGGATTGATAAGCGCTTTTTTTACGCCATATTTGTCCATCATGGCCAGGAAAGACTCGGTTGTAGGGTACTCTACTATTGTTGGATTCACCGCCTCCGGGTTGCCATAGTAGTTCCAGGGTTTCATCGGCCCGATATGCGCATGTGCATCAAAGACATTTTCGCGAATTACCTTCACAGATATTCCTCCTTTTTCAATTACTGCCCCACCTAGGATGGAGTTTTTTTTAGCGCTAGCTTCATTATATATCCCGATAATTTCAATACGGTTCTAATCCTCTAACAACTTGGTAAATTAAGTCTAACTTTATGCTGTGCCTGAGCTTGCAAAAAACTTAATGAACATTAAATTTTAGTTGTATTTATCTTGCAAATGTGTATACTGATTCTTGCAATTCCATTACATGTATACCCATTTTTTACTTTTTTTGTTTTGCGAAGCACTTTTTTCATCACCCATATGGCTTTGCGGTAAGGGATGCAGGTGTTATTTTTTAAGGTTTTGCAAAATAAGAAATCCAATCATTTCTCAAACATAGTTTGCGGCTTGATTGGATTCTTACTGTTAATCTGTTAAATAAAAAAGCCCGGGCACCTCCATAAAGACACGCTTTAAGGTACTATTTAAGTTCACCTGCCGTTATTGACGCGTTGGCATCTTTATCAGGTTTAGCTAATACTTCCACAATCCAGAATGATAAATAACCCAGAAGCACGCCGATGATCAGATGTATCCTGCTGTAGCTTACAAAGAACTTACTCAGGTTAAATGATAATCAGCCCGCATATCCTTGCGCTCTTTTAATATCTGGACAGCATCTTTGACCTTTTGCGTATGCTCTTTATGACAAATGAGCAAAGCATCATTTTGATCCACCACCACCAGGTCACCGACTCCAATAAGAACAATAGTTTTTTCTCCCTGTGCATAAATCATGTTATCATGAGAATCTAATATAACCTCGTTATTAAACAGAACATTGCCCTGTTCATCCTTTTGGATTTCGTATTTATCATAGAGGGTCGCAAAGTTTCCCAGGTCACTCCACTGTATTGGCATGGGTATAACAGCTACGCGTTCAGACTTCTCCATAATTCCAAAGTCGATTGAAATGTTAGGTACAGCCGCAAAGCAATCAACAATATTTCCTTGTTCAAAGGCCTTATACACTGCAGGACTGTGTTTTTTGACTTCTTCCACGAATATATCGGTTCGGAACATAAACATCCCACTGTTCCACAGGTATCCATTTTGCAAATAACGTTGGGCAGTTTCATAATCAGGCTTTTCCTTAAATTCATCAACAACAAAACCAGGCGCTTCAATTCTGCCGGGTTTTATGTAGCCGAATCCAGTTTCCGGAATATCAGGGCACACTCCGAAGGTCAACAGATAGCGATCAGTAAGTGGTAGCCCGCAGCCTATAATTTCGACAAATCGGTCAACATCACCGATTAGATGGTCGCTGGCAAATACCGCCACTACATCGTCGCCTTGCTCGCGAATGGCTTTAATACAATAATAGATAGCCGGTAAGGTATTTTTTGAATGCGGTTCCAGAAAAATTAGATCCCCATGAACCTCATAGCCCAATTCTTCGATCTGACTAGAGATAAGATGCTTATAGTTCTCATTAGTAACGATATATATCTCATTCATACCGGTCAGCTTCAGGCAGCGTTCAATGGTAAGCTGAAATATAGAACGTTCCATGCCGTTAAGTTTTAAAAATTGTTTAGGGTAATGAGTACGACTCAGTGGCCATAGACGTGTTCCCACCCCCCCTGCCATTACGATGATCTTCATATGTGTCTTCCTTTCCGTATTGGCACTTAACCTGTTTTCGCTTAATTATTAGATATAAACCTTTATTTACTAATGCAGCTTGCTTCATAAACCAAATGGTTTTTAATACCCTTAAATACTGCTTCACCTTGTTCTGTATTTATCAACACAAGTATTACGCCCAGGTTATAAAAGTTGTCCGGTTTCGAGGTCTCAACACCCCAAAAATCATCTATGGTAATATCAGACGGTCCTGTTATATCCTTAAAAACACAGGTACGACACGAAGGCCGCAAGGCCTTATGCTGACAAACCAGGTCACATAGTATTAGCTTCTCATATTTTTTGTTTTCCAAATAGGCTTTCAATCCTAAATTTTGACAGGCTGTTCCTGTAAAAAGCACATATCTATTCTGGTCTAATTTTGCTTTCACATCCCTAAATATGCTTCCCAAATCACTTTGATAATGTTCGGAAACCCTGAACTTGTCTTTTTCTATAACACTTTCAGCTTTTTGATGGCTTATTCTGCGCTGCTCGTCAATAGCTGCACCATAGATCACACCATTCTTATTCAGTATATAGCTGGTTAACGCAGCAAATATACCGTTTGATGAGCTGGCTGTACGAACTTCTTCATTTTTATGTTTGGCCACGTATAATGATAGGTATTGTAATTTTCCCTTCTTCGAATAACTGTCATACAACTGGCAAACGGTTTGACATAAACGGCATTCTTTACACCTGGTCATATCAATCTGGGGATACTTATATCCCTTATTATCAGCAACCATTGAGATGGCATTCAGAGGACATGCACTTAAACATGCCGTACAGCCGCTGCACCTGTTTTTGTCTTGATAAATGTCCAATACAAGCCCTCACTTCTATTTTATTTACAGTTATTATATAGTCCTATAATTTCAGTTGGATTCTAATCATCTAACAAGTTAGTAAATTATGTCTAACTAAAATGTGTGCAACAGCTTGCAGTAAGCTTATCTTAACTTAAATTTTTATAATATTTTTATATCAAATATATTACTTTTTCCTTGCATAAATATCTCATAAATTTTCCATCTTTTCTTGATCCCTTAAATACCCGACTTTGGTAATGTGTTCAATATATTATCATTATTGTTATTTTATGGTTGCTTTGAAAAGCTTTTTATAGCAAGCTTAATATATGTGAGAAGATTAAACCTTTAAGCTGCTATTTAAGCATTTTTTTAAGGAGAATAATCTTGAAACTAACTAAAATATTTGATAGACAACGTCTGAATACACAAATTATTATAATTATTACTTTTATCGTAACGATATTAGTGGGTGTATTTGTTGCTTGGAGCAGTTACTCACAATATAAGTCGGCTCTTCAAGGCTTGCATAACAGCACCTCACTGCTGGCTCAGGAACTGATGGCTACCCGTTCCTTCCTAACTGAAAAACAGGGTGTCATAAACTTGGACCGGGATGGTACCATCAACTTTAAACATCTTAATCCTTCGGTAGCCGTAAGGGGTATTTCAGAGATATTTAACGGAACTTCGGGCTACACCTTTAAGCAAACCAAGCTCCAA
>JAQVWS010000155.1 GCA_028709585.1 Syntrophomonas sp.
CCAGTGTTGATTGATATCTCGGAATTGAATTTTGTTCTGGTTGGATTTGTCTTTGGCATAGACCTTATAGGCCTCCTGCACTGATTTTTTGACTTTTTGCTGGACATGCTTCTCGGCTTTGCTGCTGTTCTTCCAGCCATTACCATTGTCGGATTTAGCCAACACGGTACCAGCGGATAACATCATGGTCAGCAGCAAAGCTAGGATTAGGGTTAGGGTTTTTTTCATATGATTTCCTCCTTCGCTTTCTTGTTTATATATGCGCAGAAGGAAATTACTTCTGGGGGTAAATAATGTTTTTATTTAACGCCTGCAGATTTTGTAGGCAATAAAACCAACTATGATTAGTATTAAGCCCGCGATTAGATATGTATTGATCTGTTGATTATACTTATCCCATTGTGACCCCAGTATTCTGCCCAGGGTTGTAAAGGTAACAATATAAAAGAGAGCTCCCGTAAAGGCAGGCAATGCAAATTTTACAAATGGAGTTTCCATAATACCCGCGCAATAACCATTTATGTTCCTTACTCCAGGAACTAAATAAGCGAAAAATATAAGTCTGTATCCATATTTTACAAACCAGCGTTCTGCTTTCTCAAACTTATCCTGCCCCATACAAAAAGAAGGGCCGAATTTAATAAAGAAGGGATGCCCCAACTTTTTTCCCAGGCAATAGGCTATCGTTATCCCGATACAGATTGCAGAATATATTATGGCAACAGAGGCTGCATAATTGAGTTTCCCTTGATAAATCAAATAGCCTACATAGGTCATAAGAGTTTCACCGGGAACGGGAATACCCATAACTTCTATCATAAAAAATAGAAAAAGAATTATGTAACCATATACCGCTATATAATTAATAATTGTATCTAACAGGACAACCCCGCTCCTTAAAGGCTATTTAACAAATAATAACACTAAAATTGCTATACCTACCCCATAGGCAATATCACCCCAGGGAATTTTCTTGATCACTTTGCCATACCCCCCAACTCTATCTGTTTAAATTATAATAACATAAGAGTTGGGCATTGGCCTCCACCACATATTTCCTCACCACATAGTATTAGGAGTACTCCTAATGCACTAAGTTTAGACTTCTACCCGGTTGCGGCCCTTGGTTTTTGCCAGATACATCCGTTCATCAGCGCGGTTAACAAATATCTCCAGTCCTTCATTCTTGTACTGCGCCACGCCGATACTGATAGTTATTTTAATTCCATTGTCGGTAAAGTTTTCCTTTTCGATGTGATGCCTGATACGCTCAGCTACCTGGAAAGCACAATCTTTTTCCGTCTGAGGCAGGATGGCTAGATATTCTTCTCCGCCATAACGACCCACCTGATCAACTTCTCTTAGATTAGCTTTTATTATATCGGCAACCCCGCGTAAAACCTGATCTCCGGTTGGATGCCCATAGTTATCATTAACCTTTTTAAAATGGTCTATATCCAGCAACAGAATACTAAGCGGTTGTGGATAGCGCTTAATTCTCTCAACTTCAAACTGCAGTTTTTCGATTATATATCTGTGGTTATATATATTAGTAACGCCATCGGTGCTTGCATATATCTCAAGCATCTGGTTGAGCACATTCAATTGTCGGTTTTTTAACCTTAATTCTTCTTCCATTTTTCTTCGTTTGGTTATTTCAGTTATAATTGACAAAAGATATTCTTCGTTATTTATCTTAATAATATCGGTGAAGAATAGCGCTACAATCTTTAGGCGGTTTTTGTTCATAAATCTAATCTCAACATCGTCCGCTTTTTCTGATGATAATGCTCTACTTATTACCTGTTCACGATGATATTTGCTCTTAAAAATACCCAGCTCTATTGTTGTGCGGCCAATAACCTCTTCACGTTTGAATCCCATCTTATCGCAGAATTTTTCATTAACATCAGTAAGGCGTCCTTCCTGGCGGGAAGTTATAATCATCATAATTGCTTTGGAATGGAAAGCGCGGGAAAATTTTTCTTCCGAGGCCATAAGATCGGAGATATCTTTGCAGATTACCACCAGAATTTCTTCATTTCTCCATTGCTGCTTAAAACCTCTGGTCTCAGCATAAAAAAGTTTGCCTGTTTTGCATAAAAGGGGAATACGGCCATACTCTTCTTCGCCCGTAATAATTTTTTGGGGATTGTTATGATCTTCATGGGCATAAAAATGTATAAGGTTTTTGCCGAGCAATTCTGATCCGCTGTAACCCAAGCGTTCCGATACAATACGATTGGCTTTTTTTATATTGGCATTTATATCCGTTATAAATATTAAATGATCTAATTTGTCAAAGAAGGAAATAAAGTTATAATCTTCTTCCTGGCAAAAATAATTGTCTAAGAAAGCGCTATTCTGATCTTCAAGGACATTTTTGCCAGATTTCTCTGCCTTGGTCATATAGCCCCCTCCTATTTTATACAACATTATCCTTATATCAGTTTAGCTATAAATATATTTATTTGATTAATTATATCACACAATGATCCGCTTCACTTTATACTGTCATTTTATTAAACAAAATGTTAATTTATAGTTACGTAATGTAAAGTTTAGGTGATTTTATTGATACTGCTGCTAAAAAATGTTTGGGGTTATTATAAGCGGTATAAACTGTATTGCTTTATATACTATATGGGTGTACTTCTGGATCTGGTGGTCCAGAGTTTCATTGCCCTGAGCTTTAAATTCCTGCTTGACAACGCCATTATCCCCAAGAATCAAACCGTGCTGATATGGGTAATGTTTCTTCTGTTGGCGGGGGTAGTGGTTTCAAAGGTTTTCTATGCCTTCCGCTGTTATTTGTATGCCAAAACGATAGCAGGTATAACAGCTGGGATTCGCAACCAGCTTTTCGATAAGGTGCAGCAGCTTTCTATGAAATACTTTGCCAACTCCAGAAACGGAGATATTTTTTCCTACTTTTCCAATGATCTAGCCAGCATTGAATATATGGTGAATATGGCGGTTCCTGCAGGTATCAGAGCTGTCCTTAGCATTGTGATCTATTCGGCAATTATTTTCAATCTAGATTGGAAACTGGCCGCAATATCATTATCAGGGCTGCTGCTGTGTGCATTAGGGCCCTATTTCTTAAGCAGCAAGGCTTCCGCCGCCAATGATATCATGAAAGCCTCTCAGGCTCAGCTCTTAGCTGTCGTAGAAGAGAATCTTAATGCTCAGCAGGTAATAAAATCCTTTAATCTGCAAAACACCGTTACGGGGTCTTTTCGCAAGGACAGCGCTCATCTGGCCCAAAATACCCAAAGAGCCTTTTTCTTGAACGATATTATGGAAATTACACCTCTTGGTATAATAGAGCTTTTTAATGTGATTATTATTTGCCTGGGTGCCTATTTCGCGTTCAACGATTGGATAACTCCCGGTACCCTCGTTTCATTTAACAGCCTTTTTCTTGGGCTAAGCACAGCTGTCAGCACTTTTACCTGGGTATTTCCGGTAATGATAACTTCTGCCTCTTCAATGAAACGGCTGCAAACCTTTCTGGACGATAAGGCAGAAGTTCATAATTGTCCTGAAGCGTTGGAAATCCAGGAATTCAAAAACCAGATCGAGCTTATTGATGTTAATTTCGGCTATGAAGATAAAAATATATTGCTGAATGAAGTCAACTTAGAGATTCCCAAGGGCTCTTCAGTAGCAATAGTGGGACCCAGCGGCTCCGGTAAAAGCTCAATTCTGAATTTGATTATGAGATTCTATGACCCGCAATCAGGCACAATACAGATAGACGGTCATGGTCTGACGAGCATTACTGTAGAATCATTGCGCCGCCAGATAGGAATTGTACTGCAGGATAACTTCCTTTTCGACGGCACAATCAAAGAGAACCTAAAAATGATTAATCCGCAAGCAACTGATGATGAAATAGCTGAAGCTGCTCAAGCAGCGGAAATTCATGATCATATAATGAATCTTCCCAACGGTTATGACACCAGGGTTGGCGGACGGGGCGGCCTGCTATCCGGGGGGCAGCGGCAAAGAATAGCCCTGGCCCGAGCTCTGGTACGCAAGCCCTCAATACTGATCCTGGATGAAGCTACCTCCGCACTGGATCCCAAAACAGAACGGGCCATTAATCAGACCCTGGAGCTGATAACTGATGAAATAACGGTAATCAATATAACCCATCGCCTGTCCAACATCAAAGCCTACGATATGATTTATGTTATGCAAAAAGGCCGTGTGGCAGAATCCGGAACCCATCAGGAGCTATTAAAAAAACAGGGTATCTACGCGGATCTATACAGCAAACAGGATGGATTTCTGGTGGGCGATGATTTGCATTATGCGGAGATAGAAGCAAAGCGGCTTTCTAATATCAATCTATTTAAAGACCTCTCCCCGAAAATCCTTGAGGAACTTAGTGATCTTTTCATTTCCGAGTACTATGCACCGGAGAAAACCATAATTAATGAAGGCGAAACCGGTGATAGATTCTATGTTATCGCCCGAGGAAAGGTGGAGATAATTATCAACCCGGGAAGTAACGATGAAAAGGTCGTAAATTTTTTGGAAGACGGGGATTATTTCGGAGAAATCGCCCTTTTAAGGGAAGTCTTAAGAACCGCAACGGTTCGTGCCCTTACTCCCTGTCTGCTTTTGTCGCTTAAAAGAAGGCA
>JAQVWS010000031.1 GCA_028709585.1 Syntrophomonas sp.
TGGATATTCACGGGGATTCTAACCATCGCTGCCTTTACCGATCTTAATGATGGAATTATTCCCAACTCTATAACTTATCCAGGTATCATCATAGGACTGCTATTGTCTCCTTATATGCCGGGGATTTACTCATCTGCCTGGGGGGTTATATTTTTGGCCGGGATTCTCTGGGTAGCAGCCTTGCTTTCCCAGGGAGGGATGGGAGGAGGCGACATTAAGCTGGCGGTAGTAGTTGGGTTATTTTTAGGCTTTAGCGGTTCCGTGCTGACCTTAATTATCGCTTCCTGGGCAGGAGGAATATGGGCATCAATTTTACTGATACAAGGAAAAGCACAACGAAAAACAGCTGTAAGATTTGGGCCATTTCTGTCCACTGCCGCCTGGCTGGTTTGGATGTATGAATTTGAGCTGCTTAATTTTTATTGGCAATTATTCAGTTGAAAAAAGGCGAGGTATATCAATGGCCACAATGATTAGCAGGATTATTAAAAATGAAAGGGGTCTTGCCCTTTTAGAGGTGTTGGCAGCGATGGTTTTAATATCATTGCTGACCATTTGCATTATGAGTTCTTTTTGCTCATCGGCAAACTGGGTCAGTAAAGCCCGACACGAAAGCGCAGCCAGCAGCTATGCTGCATCTATACTGGAGAACCTGCGAGCAGAGCGCAGTAAGATCAATAATAGCAATGCAGGCCAGACAGCCCAGGAATTGCTTCCGGGCTGCGGCTATCCATGGATGGGAATGACAGATAAGATAAACCGTATGCAAAGCCGGCCTGCTCCCTATAACCATCTCTATGATATTACGGTGACGGTTTACTGGCGGGAGGGAGTCAACATGGAGAGCAGGCAGTTAAGTACTATTATCAGGAAGGAATAAGGATTGGCAATGGGGGAGGATTGGCAGGACAGGGGAAGCACCCTGGCAGAGATGCTGGTAGCCATAGGTTTAGCTGCTTTGGTCATAAGCTGTTTAATGAGCCTATACTGGGCAAGCAGCAATGCCCTGCTTAAGCTTACGGCAGCTGCAGATGCCCAGTATTCGGTGCGTATTGCCATCCACAAGATGAGCGAGGACATCCGCGGGGCATTATCTGTATCAATACCGGAAGGGGGTTCTAATCTGCTCCTGGTTACTGCCAATAATGAAACAGTAAATTATTATACGGCCAATACAGAACTTTATCGTGATGGATTAGCCAAAGTGCCTGTAGCCGAGAATATAAGCAGCATATGCTTTGCTGGGGCTTCCGCTTTGGTAAGTATAACTGTAATTGCCAATGTTAATGGTACTGATTGTCAAATGACCAGCAACATTAGCCCCCGTCTGGCTGTAGGCCAGGCCCGGGAGGAGGATTGAAAGGATATTAGGTACCAGGATATATCCGAACAGGGCAGTCTTACTTTTATGGTACTGATGGTCTTAATTATTGTTTCATTGCTGGCAGCTGCCGCTATTGAGGCGGGCAGCTTGGAGATGAAGATCAGCCATAATGAGTTTAAGGCTCAACAAGCGCAGCAATCAGCTGATGCCGGGGTAGAGTGGGGGGCGGAGAGGATCTATTTGTATTTGCTGAGCTATCAGGCTGATGCTGAACTTCCTGTCTGTATAGATTTTCAGCCGGATTCAAAACCGCAAAGGTTTGGAACTGATCTTTTAGATCCAGATTCTCCGAATTTTATGATAAATAACTGGCAGGCAGTGCGAGTATCGGGAGCCGTATCGAATCCTGCTGTTTACCAGTTTACTTCCACCGGCAACTATCTGAATACAAATAAAAAGATTGAGGTGCAAATAAGCTATCCCTATGTGGGGGGAACTATTGATCCAATAACCGGTAATTTCCAGGAACGCAATTATTCCCAATCCAGGGGCGTTATCAGTTGCTACAAGGTTTGCTATTAATAAAATCTAAACTATTAGGAACAAAAACAGGAGGGAAGATCTTGTTTAACAACCTACCGGGTATAGGACTGGATATAGGTGATGATAAAATTAGATTTGCCTGGTTGAAGAGGAGAGGACAGGGATTCCAGCTTTTTAAATATGGCAGTATTAATACTCCGTCAGGAGCAGTTGATGCAGGTATTATATATGAACCGGAGAGACTAGGCCAAGAAATACAGGTTTTGGTCAGAGATTTCAAACTAAAGGGTAAAAAGGTTGTAACAGCAGTCACTGGGCAGCAGGTCTATATTCGTAATCTGGTTATGCCGCACATGAATATTAAAGAATTAAAAGAAGCGGTTTATTATAAGGCCATAAACTTTTTGCCTATACCGGTTGAAGAATCAGCCATGGATATATTTCCGCTGCGGGAATTCGAGGATGATGAAGGAAGAAAGACGGAAATATTTTTTACTGCAGCCCGCCGTCAACAGGTGGCAAACATTGATATTGCCTGTCGTATAGCAGGTCTCAAATTGGCAGTTGTGGAGATTGAACCTTTAGCTATATTTCGAGCTGTAATTGGAGCTATTGGAACAGTAACTGCTATCTTGAAGTTAGATCCATGCTGTTCATATTTAGCGGTATTCAAAGGAAGGAATTTAGTCTTTTATAAACCACTGCCCTCCGGCAGCTCAGCGATAGGGCAGATTATAAACACTGATGGCAGTATTACACCAGGTATAACCAATAAGGTTAAGGCCAGTCAGGATAATCAATATGACTCGAAACTTTGGAATATAACCTCCGAAATAAAACGGGCGGTGGAGTATTATCAGATCCAGATTGATACGGGGGATATTGATAGATTTTTAATATGCGGCGCAGGATCAGCTATTGGTGGATTACAGCTTAGACTAACTGCAGCATTGGGTTACCCCGTGGAAAATGGCGATTTATTACCCGATATTGTTTTGCCGCCCCATATTAGTGAATCTAACCAAATATATGAATTGAAGCAAGAATTCATCGCAGCACTGGGCCTGGCTGCCCGGGAGGTGATTTGATGGGGGATTTTAAACAGATTAATATTAACCTTTTTCAACGGGCAAGAATTAACTGGCTGACAGTTCCTTATTGGATATATGGATTAATATCTATGGCTATGATAGCTGCTCTGCTCGCCCTTTTTTATTTATCATTAAAGCATGGACTAAACTATCAACAAATAGTCTATGCTGATCTGCATTCACAGATCCAGGCTCATAATGATGAAGCATTTGGTTTTATGACACTTCAGGAACTTGAAAAGAAGCTGGCATTTAATAACCAGGCAGTGATTGAGATTGAGAAACCAAGGTTATCTTTTAGTGATACTTTAAGGGAAATCGATAAGGCGCGTCCTGCTGGTGCGTTAATAGCAGAGATCGATATAGAAAGCCGGAAGGCTGTGGTTAAGGGATTCAGCCCGGATCATAACCATGTTGCCCGGCTATTGGAAGGTCTGCAAGACAATGTTAGGTTTAATAAAGTGACAGTCATATCCTCGATAATGGATGAGAAAACTGATGCAACAAGGTTTACCATGGAGTTTGAACTTGAGGTGGAAAAGAAGTGAGTTTATCTAAGCGCGAATTAGTGTTATTAGGTGTGCTTATAGTGGCAGGTGGAATTTATTTGGTTACTAACTTCCTATTTCAGCCTTTGCAATTACAGATTAAACAAATGAAAAATGAGAACAATAGCTTGAGCCAGGAATTATTGGGGCTGCAATCTCAGCAATATAAGCGTGAAAAAATTTGGCAGAAAAGTGAACAAATATGCTATGATTATGAAAACATTCGACATAAAGTTCCAGAAAAACTAATCATATCCAACATCATTGACTTTATGGAACTAAATGCGGGTGAGGCAGGAGTCAAACTGTTATCCGTTAGCTATCAAGAAAGCCAGGCTGCATATAAGAATGGGGATGCCAGCCATTATGAATCTTCAGAGCCCACTGGCAGCGAGTATACAGGTGAAGCCATTACTGGTATTAATGAAATTGGAACCTGGATGATTAAATCTGCTAATTTCCAGGTTGCAGCCAGGGGTACACATTTTAATATGTTGTCCTTCATTATGAAGATTGAAAACGCACCACGTATATATAGGATAGACCATCTAAAAATGACTAGATTCAGGCAAGAACCAACTCCGGTTGTTTCCGCTGAAAAACCCTTGCAGGGAGTAATAATCAATAATCAAGAAGAGATAAAAGAGAATGCTGTCCCAGAATTTCAGGATTTTAATGATTCTTATATTGAGGCTTCTATAGATTTTACAGTTTTCTATCAGGATGATGAAATCCTGTAAGTTTACCCAATAAGATAAACTAAGGGATTGACGCCCGGTCTGGAAATACAATGAAAGGCCAGTTTGCTATGAAGATAGAAATGAGTTTGGATGAAATATCTGCAGGAAGTATTCTGGAACAGGATATATTTGATTTTTACGGGCATTTGTTGCTGAGTAAGGGTCAACTGTTAAACCATGACATGATTGAATCTTTAAAAAAACGCAACCTTAGGCATGTATATATTTACCGTGATAATGATGCTTCCGATTATGAGCAAGTGGCTGAGCCAGCTTCTTCGCCGAACTATTCGGAAAAAACCGAGTTTGCTGGTATATATAATAATGCTTTAAACTTTGTGGATGGTTTTATTCGCGATATTAAACGAAGAAAAGAGATTGATATTGAGGCGGTTGCAGAAACGGTGAGCACCTTCACCAGCGGTATATTTTCTGATTATAGTGTATTGGCGCAAATGAGAAAAATGAAGGCCAAGGATGATTATTTAATCACCCATTCGATAGATGTATCCCTGCTGGCCATTACAATTGGCAAATGGCTGGGATATAACCACGGAACTGTCCATAAATTAGGCATCGCCGGCCTTTTGCATGATTTAGGCAAAGTACATATACCGGATGAGATTTTAAAAAAGCCAGCTTCTTTAACCGAGCGGGAACGTAGAATAATGAATAGCCATCCAGTTATTGGCTATCAGATGTGCAAGACCGTTAAGAATTTGGATAAATCGATTCCATTTGCAATTCTAATGCATCACGAACGCATGGATGGTTCAGGTTATCCTGCCTCGATAAAAAGCGAAGATATTTCTGCTTTCGCTGCCATATTAGCTATTGCTGATACCTATGATGCAATTACTTCCCGAAGAGTATATTCTTCTAAACGCACCCCCTATAAAGCAGCTGAAGAGATATTGCGGGAGGCAATGGCGGGTAGAATTGACAGCTGCATCGGCAAGATATTTTATGACCGCTTGCTTTCCCTGGCCATTGGTAATATGGTATTGCTCTCCAACAATGATAAAGGAGAGGTGATATTTATGAACCCTCTGAAACCAAACTATCCAATTGTAAAGGTTAATGGACAGGTGTATAACCTGGAAAAAGAAAAAGAAAACGGTCTGTCAATTGTTGATGTCCTGTAGATATGTTTATATGAAGAATATCTGATTACACTCTTTAAACGTGCTGGTTTTAATTTCAGCAAAGCTCAAAGCCGGTGCGGCATTTATCAACACGGTATTATGAGCGGAAATTATGCAGCTTAGCGAGCAGGTTTGAAGGCAGGTTCATATTGAAATTGCCGTTGTATAAGGCAATTTCTTTGGATGCGCAGTATTTGTCCATAAAGGTAACCACGTAGGATTCTTTAAATTTTGGCGGGGTTATGGTCAGCGGCCACATATGCTTTTTTATGATATCCTTTTCCACCTCGTTTAAGGGGAAGTGTTGGGCAGCGTTTTCCAGGGCAAGAGAAGCATGACAGAAGCAATGAATACCTTTATCGGGTATAGTGGCACGAGAATCATAAAAGTAAAAGTCATGGAGAAGACCGCCCCTGGCCGCAGACAGGTAATCGAGGCCTAATTTTTTACATAACAAATAACTTAGGTATGACACATGAACACAGTGATCTAAACGTGACACATTGCGGTGATGGACAAAACCCCCCAGACTTTTAACCATTTGGTTCTGTGCCAGATCGCTGATGCAGTGTTCATATTCGTGGTTATTGCTAAGTTCAACATTTGAAAATAGATTTGATTCGCTCACTTTTATCATGTTCGTATTGTAACAGTTGCAATTAGTTTTGCATATTATTTTTTTGGGGGAGTTGGTAATATATAATATAAAATTAAACCGCAACCTGCCTGAGGTTCGCTAAATTAAACACTTATAATGCCAATATATACATTTTCGGCTGGCTAATAGGATTTAGAAAAGGGGTGCAAAGATCCGTAGAATATCCTGAATTATTTTTTTATACAAGGCTCTCTTGATCCATTCATCCAATATGATCTCTTCGCTGACAGATATTATATCTGCAATATCGGTCTTTATATCTTGTAAGACCGGAGCACCACAGATCCATACCCCATTTTCAAAATGAAAGTAAAAACTTCTGTAATCCATGTTAATACTTCCCATAATTCCGTTGTCATCATCACTGATAATGATTTTGGCGTGAATGAAGCCCGGTGTATATTCATATATCTTTATGCCTGCTGCCAATAGATCATGGTAATTTGATTGGGTGACCATGTGCACATACCAATGGTCTCCCTTTTTAGGGGTTACTATTCTAACATCTATCCCACTCTTAGCTGCCAAACAAAGTATATCCTTCAGGGAGTTGTCTAAAACTAAATAGGGAGTGGTGATATAGACATATTCTTGCGCGCTGGCAACTAAATTCCTATAAATATCTTCCGCCGGGTTAATAGGATTATTAAAAGGTCCATCTGCAAAGGGCTGGAAAAAACCGCTCCCTTCCACTTTTGAGGTTGGCATGTAGCGCAGATAATCAGAGCGAAGATTAGTTTCCGAATCCCACATCTGCAAAAATGTAACTGTTAATCCCCAGACCGCATCGCCTTCCAGACGTATGCCAGAGTCCCGCCAATGTCCAAGTTCGCTAGTAATATTTACATACTCGTCACCGATATTGGTGCCGCCTGTATATCCAATATTTCCGTCTATGATAGTAATTTTTTGATGGTTGCGATAGTTAATAAGCAGCCGAAATATATTTTGGTGAACGGGATTGAAACGAATGGTTTGAATCCCCTCGCTCCTTAGTTCTTTGGCGAAACTATCTGATAGCTTGGTTATACTGCCCAGATCATCCAATAAGATACGAACCTCCACCCCCTGCTGTACTTTTTGCAGCAGTACCTGATGAATTCGATCCCAGAGCTCTCCTTCAGCTACAATATAATACTCCAAAAAAATAAATTTTTGCGCCTGTTCCATATCTGCAATCATTTTGGCAAACTTCAGTTCTCCTAAAGAATAATAGCTGCATTGGGTATGCTTATAAATTGGGAAACCTTCATTATAAAGATAGGTTCCCAGTTTCTTACGGGAAGTATGTTGATTAAGAAATTCCGAATATACATCATAGTCTTGATGAACAAAGGTCTGACTATAGCTGATGCTTTCATTAATTCGTTTGCTTTTCCAGTGAGTTAAGCCAGGAGTTCCCCAAATCAGGAAGAGTAGATAACCCAATACCGGCATGATCATCATCACAATCAGCCAGGTAATTACGTAAGCTGAGTTGCGTTTTTTTGTAACAATTGCTATTACCAAAATCGCACCTGCAAGTTCCAAAGAAAAATAAAGATAGATCGTGTTATTCTTTAACAGATCAACAATATAGGCCAGCAGCAATAATTGAGCCAGTAAAGCCAGTATAACCATTACTACTCTCACCGTACCCGGCGTGCGTTTTTTTCTTTTAGTATTTCCTGTTGACCCGAACATGGAACTCATTTATCATTGTTCCTCTCTCTGAATTTAGCTATTTCAGATAGTCAAATTATTATGCTCAAAACCTGGAGCAACCTTATTTTAATCCTAATTATCTAAAATATAAAGAAAGACACGCGAAGCTGCTGATGTTAAACATAAATTATTGCTTTTAAAGCAATAATATGGTTGTAATGATCTCGTTTAATGGTGAAAAAATCTATAGCTATCCCATATTTTTAAAGGATTATAATGTAATTATGTCGAATAAATAAAATTTGCTAAGTCTGGGCGGCTAATTGCCGCCTTTATAGATTAAGACTCTTAACCATTGGGTTGAGAATCTAGTTAAGCCATATTGTTTTTACATGGAAAGGGCAATACCGCCATATATAGGTGAATCTTGCACCATGAGTTTTACGGCTATATATATTATCGGAGGTTATAGTGTGTTAAGCAAAGATATTTTGTCGTCCGTTCTGGAAAAAGCCTTGGCCAAGGGAGCTGATTTTGCAGAAGTATATGTTGAAGAAAAGCTGACCAGCAATGTTTTCTGTGAGGATAATAAAATTGAAAAAATAAATAGCGGCCGAGAAAAAGGGGCCGGCATCAGGGTGATAAAAAACGATAAAACTGCTTATGTATATACCAATGACCTGACCTCTGAGGGGCTGTTGAAGGCGGCTGCAGTTGCTAATCGTGCTGCCAGGTGTGAGGCCAGAAAAGTCACCCTGCCTATAAACCTGTCTCTAAAGGAGCCGGAGTTTGATATGCAATTTACAAGACTTCCTGAGCAGGTAGATTGGGCGGAAAAGATCGAACAGGTTCTGGATGCTAATCAGGCAGCCCGTAATATAGATAAAGAAATTCGTCAGGTTACAGTTGCCTTAGGTGATATGCACAAACGGGTACAGATTGCCAATTCTGATGGCGAAATGGTGGAGGACGAACTGGCCCGCGTAAGGATGATAGTAAATGCTATAGCTGTCAGAGACGGACAGATTCAAACCGGACACGAAGTAGCGGGAGCATTATCAGGCTGGGAGTTGTTAGAGAAAGTTTCGTTGTCTGACATGGCAACCCAGGCTGCCCAACGAGCGATTGCCATGCTTTCCGCTCGTCCTGCACCCACCGGCAGAATGCCTGTGGTTATGCATGCAGAGGCAGGCGGCACTATGATCCACGAAGCTTGCGGACACGGACTGGAAGCAGATCTGGTACAAAAAGGGCTTTCAATTTATGCAAATAAACTGGGCGAAGAAGTTGCCATGCAGGGTGTTACGGTAATTGACGATGCTACCCTGCCTGGCCAATATGGCAGTTTCCGCTGGGATGATGAAGCTTCTCCAGCTCAGCGCACAGTTCTAATCGAAAATGGCATTCTGTGCGGGTACCTTTATGACCGATTGACAGCTGGCAAGGATGGTGTACAGTCAACCGGCAACGGACGCCGGGAGTCCTATCAGGATAAGCCTATCCCCCGTATGAGTAATACTTTTATTACTTCCGGCTATGATGAACCCCATGAGATAATTAAAAGTACGGCGAAAGGCCTGCTGGTTAAAAAGATGGGCGGTGGACAGGTGAATACCACTAATGGGGATTTTGTCTTTGATGTTCAGGAAGGATATGTGATTGAGAATGGGGAAATAAAATATCCGGTCAAGGGGGCTACATTAACGGGAAACGGGCCTCGGGCTTTAATCGATATTGATCGGGTAGGCAAAGACCTGGGTTATGCAATAGGTGTTTGCGGTAAGGATGGTCAGGGGGTAGCGGTAGCTGATGCACAACCTACCATTCGCATAAAAGAACTTACGGTGGGAGGAACCTTTAGCGGCGCAGGGCCTGAGATCAAGCGGATTCAGAGAAAGTAGGCGTTAGATATGGAGGAAACTTTAAGAGTTGCCGGACAACAGGCTTTAAATGCTGTGCAGGCCAAGGGACTGGAAGGTGAGGCTTTTCTGCTCTATAACCGGGAACTATCTATAGAAATAAGTGGAGGGCAGGTAGAGACTTTTAAGGAAGCAGAACAAATGGGGCTGGGCCTGCGGGTTTTTAATCACGGCAGGATGGGTTTCGCCTATAGCAGTGATCTTTCTTCCAGAGCTATAATGGAAGTAGTCAGGGATGCTATAAGTATATCTGCTTATACCGCTGCGGATGAATTTAATTGCTTTCCCGAAGGAGGTCAGAGCTATCCTGTTATTCAGACTTATGATGCAGGTATTGACACTGCCGGGATGCAAGAAAAGATTGAGATGGCACTGGAAGTCGAAAGGACAGCGCGGTTATATGACAACAGGATCAAACAAGTAGAAAGGGCTGGTTATGAAGATGCTGCTTTTTCATCCCTGGTGATGAATAGCCGGGGTCTGTACGCATTTGGTCAGGGTAATTACTGCGGGTTGTATATATCTTTACTAGCCCAGGATGATGGTGATGATCAAAATGGATTTGAGGTTATGGCTAAGAAGCGAATAGCAGATCTGAATCCCAGGATGGTGGGAGAGGGTGCAGCTATGAAAGCGGTGCGGAGCCTCAAAGGAAAAAGTATTGCCTCTGGTCATATGCCCTGTATTATGGAGCCCTATGTGGTAACCCGATTTATGAATATCTTATCTGCCTCAGTGCAAGCTGATGCAGTGCAAAAAGGCAAATCCATGATGGCGGATAAGGTGGGGCAACTGGTGGCTTCTCCGATAGTTAACCTGGTAGATGATTACTGCTATGAAGCTGGAATTGCCAGTTTTCCTTTTGATGGAGAAGGGGTACCGGCGCAAAAAAATATGATAATTGACCAAGGGGAACTTAAAGGATTCTTATATGATACCTACTCCGGTTTAAAGGCAGGGCGGAAGTCCAGCGGCAATGGAGTAAGGGGTTCATTCAGAAGTTTGCCGGGAGTTGGCACAACCAATTTTATGCTTATACCGGGTAACAATAATCCTGATACCTTAATAGCGGATATTGAACAAGGACTTTATATCACTGATGTAATGGGAATGCATACTGCCAATCCCATTTCCGGCGATTTTTCTGTGGGAGCAGCTGGAATTATGATTGAAAAAGGTGAATTGACCTATCCCGTTCGGGGAGTAACCATTGCAGGGAATATATTGCAACTGCTGCCCGATATTGAAGCAGTTGCCAATGACTTGCGTTTTTATGGCAGTAAAGGAGCTGCCACTATAAGAATGTCGCGCATTAGTGTGAGCGGGAATTAGGAAAGGGGGTATAAATCATGCCGAAAGTTCTTTTTATAAACGGACCCAATTTGAATATGTTAGGCATCAGAGAGAAAGAATTTTACGGATATGAGAGCCTGGAGGATATTAATGCGGGATTACGGTCTTGGGCTGAGGAGGAAGGCTTAGAACTGGAATTCTTTCAATCCAACCATGAAGGAGACCTGGTGGATAGAATCCAGCAGGCCTATCAGAACACAGATTGCATTGTTATTAATCCGGGGGCATTTACCCATTACAGCATAGCAATTTGTGATGCATTGAAATCAGTACAGATCCCGGTTATCGAGGTGCATATTTCCAACATATATGCCCGGGAGACATTTCGCAGCCAATCACTGATTTCTCCTCTGGCGGTGGGAGGCATTTTTGGCTTTGGACCGGCGGTTTATCAGCTGGCTCTGCAAGCAGCCGGCCAACTGTTAAATATAAAAAAGTAACTGTAGATGGCAAAAGCAGAAAGATGGTCACATAATGATAGAAAGAATTAAGAAGATACGCAGTTTTATGGAAGGAAACCGGCTGGATTTATTTCTGGTAACCAAACCGGAAAACATTCGCTATCTCTGTGGTTTTAGCGCCGGCAATGATGCCCGGCTGGTTATAACCTTAAATGAACAATTTATTCTTACCGATAGCAGATATATTGAACAGGCTCAGCGGGAATGCCCTGATTGGAATCTAAAGCAGGAGCATTTAGGCAGGCTTGACAGTCTGACAAGTATTTGCGATAAATATAATAGGCTGGCGGTGGAAAGCCACTCATTGAGCTATGAGCGATTCCAGCAGTATGCATCGGTTTTAAAAAACGAACTTGTCCCTCTGGCAAATACTATTGAAAAATTCAGAACATTAAAAGATATGCAGGAGTTGGATTTATTAAGGACTTCCGCTCGTATTGGCGATTCGGTATTTGCTCAGATATGCCTGGAGATACAGGAGGGAGTAAGTGAAAAACATATTGCCAATCGCATCACCTTTCTTTTAAAAGAAGGCGGCTCCAGCAAGGAGTCTTTTGATACGATTGCTGTTGCTGGAGCCAATGCATCTCTGCCGCATGGACAACCAGGCACTCGGCTGCTTAAAAGCGGAGATATGCTGACTATGGATTTTGGCGGTTATTACCAGGGTTATGCTGGCGATATGACCAGAACTGTAATGATAGGCGAGCCAACTCCTAAGCTTAGGGATATTTATCAGCAGGTTCTGGAAGCTCAGGAATTGGGAGTATCTTTGGTCAAAGCAGGTATTAGCTGTCGGGAAATTGACCGTCAGGTTCGAGAAAACCTGAAAAAGTATGGGTTGGATATCTATTTTCAGCATAGCACGGGACATGGAGTGGGTTTGGAGGTCCATGAGAGCCCCAGGTTATCGCCTTTGAGCGATGATGTTCTGGAAGAGGGAATGGTGTTTACAATCGAACCGGGGGTGTATATTCCCGGTTGGGGTGGAATCCGTATTGAAGATACGATAATTGTTAAGAAAAGGGGATGCGAAATCATTACCCGTTCTGATAAAGGATTATTAATATTATGATGGAGGGATATGATGATCTCAGTAAATGACTTTAAGACCGGTGTAACGGTGGAGTTGGAAGGAAATGTTTATGCGGTGGTGGATTTTCAGCATGTGAAGCCAGGTAAAGGCGCTGCATTCGTCAGAGCAAAACTTAAAAATGTTAAATCAGGAGGAATTATCGAGAAAACCTTCCGCGGAGGAGAAAAATTACATAGAGCGCACTTGGATAAGCGGGCTATGCAATATCTTTATATGGATGGCGACGGTTATGTGGTCATGGATAATGAAAATTATGAGCAGATTACCATTAACCGCAGTGATATCGGTGATGGCGTAAAGTGGCTAATGGAGAATATGACTATACAAGTGCTGTTGTACAACGGGGCGATTATGGGTATCGAATTGCCTAATTTTGTGGAGTTGCTGGTGGTAGATACAGAACCTGGGGTTAAAGGGGATACAGCTACCGGAGCCTCCAAAGCTGCCAAACTGGAAAGCGGTGCCACTGTTCAGGTCCCACTGTTTATTAATACCGGCGACCGCTTAAGAATTGATACCCGCACCGGGGAATACATGGAAAGAGCATAGCGATCTTTATATTAATCCAATTATAATTGCATGGTTTATTTCCTCCTTTTTGAGTTAATACTAATGGTGTTTAAAAATATTTTAACAACAAAAGGAGGATTTTACTTTGCGTGATATTTCGGAGAGGGTTAGTTATCTTCAAGGTTTGAGTGAAGGCTTGAATATAACCGAGGGTAGTCCCCAGGGTAAAATAATATCTGGGATATTGAATGTCATGAACGAGATGGCCGAGGAAATCACTGATATTCAGAGAGAATTTGCAGATATGCGGGAATATATTGAAAGCCTTGATGACGATTTGCTAGACTTGGAGGAAAGTGTACGGGATGATGATTATATAGAACTAGAATGCGGCAATTGTGGGGAGCAAGTCTTTTTGGAAGCGGATATAGTGGATGACGAATATGATATTGAGGTAACCTGTCCCCGCTGCAATGAAGTAATTTATATCAATGACGGTTCTTTTGATCATCAGCATATACCAGCAGATGAAGAGTTTGAAGCCGAAGAATTTCATCCCAGCTGATTAAGCGCCTATAAAGTCAAATTGAGGCTGTACCCTAGGATATTTATTTGACAAGGGACAGCCTCTTAGCTTTTGTTCAATAACAGGATGAGCAGCGGCAATTCATAAGCTGGAAAAAGATTACTAGGACTAACTGTAAGCTATTTATCCGACCCGGCGTAGTAAAATACAAGTAGATAAAAACAATACCTAGGAGGAGGAGATAATTTTGCATAAAATTCTACCGTTATTATTGCTGGTTATATTGCTGGTGTTTCCACAGGGAGCTGAGGCTCAACAGCTAGACGGGGATTGGGCCGATGTTAAACAACATTGGGCCCGGCAGGATATGGAAGCAGTTATAAGCCTTGACCTGATGAGCGGTACCGGGGAAAATAATCAGGGAGAACGCGTATTTTCTCCCGAGGATACCGTCAGCCGCGCCCAGTTATCTGCCGTGCTGGATCGTGCTTTCCAACTGGACTATGGACAAAAAAGGTTTATAAAACAACCCTTGGCCAGCGACTATTATTCAGATGTTGAAAATGAGGCCTGGTATGGTAATAGCCTGGTAATGTGTGCTATTAACAACATTTTTGAGACTGGTGAGGTTTTTTCTCCTAACCAGCCGGTTACCCGCATGGAAATAGCGCAGGCCATATACCGTTCCTTCAGCGCCAAAGGAATATCAGTGCCTATGATAATGATGATGCCAATCTATGAGGATACTAATCACCTGTCACAGGAAGATATGAATGCTATGGTTTTTGTAAGCAACACAGGGATTATGAAAGGCGACAACCATTATTTTCGGCCTGAGCAGAACATGACCCGAGCTGAACTAGCTGCTGTATTAATGAGATGTGTCAGCTTGGTGGCGGTAGATGAGAGCAGCAGCGGCAAGAATTATCAGGTTCCGGCAGGCCAGACCTTTGTGGTGGCTTTGAACAGCAACCCTGCTACTGGCTATGTATGGAGTATTAAAAATGACAAAGATGATAAAATCATTGCCCCGGTTACCAACACCTATATAGGCTCAGGCAATCAATCACTGGTGGGACAGGGAGGCAGAGAATACTGGCAATTCCAAGCCTTGGAAACTGGTACCACTGAGTTAAAGATGGTGTATTCCCGTCCCTGGGAGAGTGTTCAGCCCGCCCAGGTCTTTAATTTGTCAGTTACGGTGATACCGGAGCCGACAACTGATACTGCGGTTATAATCAGCAATAATAAAATAGCAAGAGAATCCGATTACATGAGCGCTGATCTGAATATACCAGTTATGAGCGGTTTGACTGATGATCGCATCCAGTCAGAGATCAATGAGCGCTGGGAAAAACAAGCCTTGGATCTGGAACAAAAGCTGGCAGCAGATATTGAAGCATATGTGCAATTCAATCAGCAGAATGATTTTCCTATTCGAGCCTATAATTTAACGACCCGCTATCAGGAATGCTATCAAAACCATAACCTGCTCAGTCTGTATGTAGACTATTATCAGTATACTGGGGGGGCTCACGGAATAACTAATCGGCAGCCCTATAATATTGATCTTAAGAGTGGCCAAGAGCTGGCTCTAAAAGATTTATTTAAAACCGATTATGATTATCAATCAATTATCAATAAGAAAATAAGTGACCGAATCGCTTCAGGCCCGGATATATATTTCAGCGGTGATAGTGGATTTAATGGCATCACCGAAAATCAAAGCTATTATATTCAGGAAGGATTTTTAGTAGTGTATTTCTCCCAGTATGAAATCGCGCCATATGCGGCCGGATTTCCCGAGTTTAAAATACCCCTATCTGATCTGCAGGATGGCGTAAAGAATGAATGGCTGCGGTAATGAGTCGAAGATTGTTAGCAACCGGCTTCTGCAATTAAATTTAAGGAAATAGTATGAACTTTTTAAGATATCATAATATCATGGTAAAAGGTCGTGTTAAAAAGCTTGAACAGGGATATTTACAGTTCCCGGCCAATTACAAGATCCAATCTGCGAATGAAAATTGGTAAGTTGGTTTTTATAAGTTTGCGCTGGTGGGCGTGGTATTTTACTAAAAAAAATTATGCTTCACGCGACAATAAAAACTATGAGTTGCCGGTTGTGCATGTGGCTCATAACACACCCACATTAAGGAAATTACGAGGCGTAGATATGCAGCTCCAGCACAACAAGATAACCAATTTGAGATTGGCATGCGCCCAAATAAATGGGGTCATATTAAAACCAGGTGAAATATTTTCATTTTGGAAGTTGGTTGGTAAACCTACCGCAAGAAAAGGCTACTTGGAAGGAATGGTTCTGGTCAATGGCTCGATTGGCTCGGGAATTGGAGGAGGGCTATGCCAGCTTTCCAACCTGATTTATTGGATGACTCTGCATACCCCCCTGACTATTACCGAGCGTTGGCGTCATAACTATGACGTTTTTCCCGATGCCAATCGAGAGCTGCCTTTTGGCAGCGGAGCCACCGTTTCGTACAACTATATTGATTTGCAAATTAAAAACAATACTTCAGAACATTTTCAATTGTTGGTCAGGCTGGAAGACAATGTTCTTTATGGGGAATGGCGCAGTTTAAATATCCTCCCATATAGCTATGAAGTTTATGAAAGCGAGCCTTCTATCGTCCATGAATGGTGGGGAGGCTATACCCGCCACAATGTTCTGCGCAGGAAAGTATATAACCACAGCAACGATAATGTTGCGGACCAATTTATAACCGCAAACCATGCCATAATGATGTATGAACCTTTACTTCCGCCGGTCGGTTCCCGTTAAAATCAGCAGCAAAAACAAGCCAATGCCTGGCAAAGAGAATACCATTAAAGAACCAATGGCAATAAAAATTTCGCCGGTTGCAAAACGGCTTACAAATGCTGTAAATATGCTGAAAAGGATTAGCCCCACTGACAAAGCATATAATGCGGCGCGTATTTTATTCATACCATATTTATTACGGGTCTCCCTGACCAGGATACTATAAGTTAACATGGCGCCACCGGCAACAATGAAGATGGAGCTGCCTATGACCGGTTCAGCTTCCATTTTCATAAAATACAGCATGGTGACCGTAAACATCCCAAATAATATCAGCAATACTCCGGCTACAATGCCGGCATTGGAAATACGCGCTGTCATGGATGAATACACCCGTTGTTTCGCAGTATCTTGGCCGATTCTGCGCATATCATCTACCAAACCGCCCAAATCCCCCATGGAAATTACGGCTTCCTTAAATGCCTGTTCGTCATCCAGACCACGGGATTTAATATCGATAATCTTTTCTTTCAGATTGGTAACCAGCTCTTCCTTTAGATCAAAAAGCTGTTGACTGGCTCCCACACCGGAAAATAGATTGTCAATATAAGCTGTCACTTTCTTATTGGTGTTTATGGGTTGATCATTCTTTGACATTTTCAAGACCTCCCTGAATCAGTTTATTCAAAACTACTCTGGCAAAATTCCAATCTGCTATATTTGAAAAGCAAAAAATAACGATAAAAAAATAATTGCCTGAGGATAATTGGGTTTCATTCGGTCCATGATCAGGTGGAGCAAGTGGCAATTTGTAGATTTAGCAGGAAAATACAGTCTGAAATGGAATAGCATATACTATGATTCATTATTTGCCGGAGGTTATTATGGGAAAAATACTTATTAGTATTTTTATTTTCATCACAGTTTTAGCGGGATGTTCCGTTGCTTCATTGCCCCCAGGAAATTCTAGTCATGGGGCTGCGCCGGCAGCCATATCGGATTCCCGTTTCCAATACCCAGAACCTTACTCACTTAATCAGATTAAAATTGCCATAACCCTGGCAGGTTTGCAGCTTAGTGATAATCAGAAAATAAACCCCGCCGATTATAGGATAAATAATGTTACCCCTTTTGTTTATTCGGTCAACTACCATAAACAAACGATTTTAGTTTATATTTTCGAGAATATAGCTGAGCGCAAAAAAGTCTGCTGGAATGGAGGAGAGTTGAGCGATATACCATTAACGCAAATTTCCCAGGCAGAAAATTATCTTATTAGATCCTATATTGCCAGGAATGTTTTAATAGTTGATATGCTGGATGCAAGTAAGATGCATAGTATTCCAGAAATTGAACAGGTCCTCAAGCCCGTGCGGGAAGTAGTGCTTGCCTTGAACGACGCCCAGAAGGCTGTTTTCTCAGCTAGGGGTAATGATTGGGATGCTCAATATACAGTTGATTATTATCAAAACTGGTATAAAGACAATAGAGGCTTAACAAGAGTTGACCAGTATTCTAAGGGAAAATGGACAGTAAAATATATCGGACCTGACCCCGTAGCCATCCAAAACATTAACTATGAGTATAAGACGCCGGGCCGAAGCGGCAGCGGTCATGCTGTTTTGGAAAGCATTGACGAAGGCTATTATTTAAGGTTAGGTCATGACGAAGGCGGCAGCATCCCCGCTAAAGACAGCGTTTACAGCATTACAATCCAATGGGATGGGCAGGAGGAATCCTTAAATCTAAAAATGCCAGAATCCGGGCATTAAGATAGTAATAGATTTTGCCTTAACATGCCAAACTGGTTTAGTTAGCGATCACACTAGCTCTTAAGGTCTGCCACATGCCATCATTTATTAACCCCAACCTCCACAGGGCTATACCGTCTAGATTATAGCGCTTGGCAATACCTACTTTGGTGGCGATGCTTGCGGCAGATTCACTGGGGGCGGAAATGCCCAGGATTAGTTTGTTGGCAGGAACTGAGTTGCAGGCCATTTCTACAGCCTGTTTCACCTGGCTTACAGGTTCCGGTTTTGAACCGTAGTCATAAGCCATTATAATGATTCGGTCAGCGATCTGCCCCAGGGCCTTATAGTCGTAACCGGGATAAGCGCTGTTGGGGGCATGCAGGGTGAGGGTCATTCCAATATTATTATTTTTTAATTCCCGGGTCAGAAGGTTAACAAAGCTGGTAAATTTCTGCTGCACCTGTTTAAGCTGTTCAGGGCTGTCATTATAGCCCAAACCCTCGAAGTCCAGATTGACGCCATTGTAGAGCTGAGCTTCTGCGCTGATAGCTTGTACCGCCTGAGACATAGCGGCTGGGTTATTTAGCAGCGCGGAAAGGGTACCATCACCATCGGTAACATGAACTACCATCTCGTTCTGCAGATTATACTGCTGGGCGCTGTTTATTACCGTCTCCCAACCGTCAGGGCGCTGCCATCCGGTGCGGCTCTTATCCAGCAGGTTACCCTGTTTATCAATGCTGTACCAGCCCAAGGCCAGTTCAGATACCATATCCGTGTTGCCATCTGCGGTATTGGGATAAGACAGTCCAAAAAGGTTAGTCCAGCTGCTGGTTAGGCTGTCACCCAGGGCATAGAAACCGATTACCGTCATAGCTTTAGGAGGCGATAGGATGGTTACCTGATATTTGTCGCTGTTCCATGCCACCTGACAATTGAAGGCCTCACCGAAGAAACGCAGCGGAATCAAGGTGCGCCCTTCAACTATTTGCGGCGGGGCATCCAGCG
>JAQVWS010000032.1 GCA_028709585.1 Syntrophomonas sp.
GACCCAGTAGCCACCAGCCTGAAAAGCCCCCGTAAAAGAGTGGCTGGCGAAGAAATAACGCAATTGATACTGGCAATAAAACAAAGAATATTAGCACTGCCCCACGAGTCGTTAGCTATAATGGAACTTCTGCGCACATGGCAGCAAGAAGATAGACTGTTAGGAGATGTTGAATCCCCCCGCCTAATCTTTCAGCACTATCTGGATTTATTTCACTGGATACCGGGAACTGCCTTAATAAATGAACAATTATTAAAACAATTAGGCCCCTGGATCGGCGAAAACTTAAGAAGTGAGGGACAACAAATTGTTGCCGCAATGCAGGAATATCCCAATATACTTGCCCATAATAACCTCAAAGCCAATATATCCGGATCCGGCAGCACTTATTTGCATAAACAATTGCTGCTGGGTCAATTTATGGGGGTATCATAATGTTAACCGGAACTCAAAAATATATAGATCAATTGGACGATTTTATAGCGCAGTTAAAGGAAGATCTGCTTGTCCATAGTAAAGCGGCCAGCTTTACCGGCGCCCCCAGCCTGAAACACCTTGACGAATACATTTTAGAATTGAACGTTTTTTATTATACCAGCTTTCATCAGAAGTTTTTCCCAATTTACCGGCGGGTTATAGAAGAAGATATGCGATCATTATATGAGCTCAGCCTGCAGGAAGATACCCTTAAAAGAGATATTGTGGCCAGTATCAAACAACATGCCCGTTTGTATAATAAGCTCAAGACCACAGCTGCAATTATGCAAACTAAGCGTGATGAAGCTAAAAATTTTTTAATTGCCTGCTATCCTGGCAAAGAGCAAAGGATTGTTGATCTGCTCTATATTTTGAAGGAAATAGCTAATGAATGGATTGCGTTCCGGGAACAAATTCAAAAATATAAGACCCTACTGGCAGATAAAAAACTCCTGGCAGCCCTGGAACAATATCCAGCCCACGTTGCCGCAGCTAATCTGTTAATTAAATGGGACCCGGCCAATAACAAGGCTCAGCGTGATTTAAACCGGCTTATGTCTAGTTGGCAGCTGGCTATAAAACTGCTGTCAAAGTTGCCGGGAAATGACCCGTCCACCCGGGAAGCTGCCCAGGCAGTAATAATTGAATTGCAAAAAATAGATGCGGCCTGGGATAATCGCAAAGCACCTGGTGCTCTGCGCAGCTGGTACAAACAGTACATACAAAAAACCTTTGGTTTCTACACCGAACTAATTTCCCTGCAGGGTGATAAAAATGATTTTAGGCGCCAAAGCCAGATTGCTGGGCATTTTAGAGATTGGCTGCAATCGTTGCTATATATCCTGGAACAGGGTCTTTTATTAATAAACCATGGTGAAAGGGTATTAGCCGCTGATTTATATGCTTTTACCCGTATGGATGCAGATTATCTGCAAGAGCTTACTGATTATTGCTCCACAATCCTGCCGTCCCTGGATGAATTAATAAACACTTTAGCAACTTCCAGCCAGGCGGATTATGATTTACACCGTGAGCGCAGCCAGAAGTTGCTATATGAGGCGATCTGTTTTTGCCAACTGCAAATCAACCATAAACTTAAACCGCAAGGTATACTTCTGGGGGCAAAAATGGAAAGGTTATATAATAAAACAACCCTGCTGGAAAGCCGTCTGGAACTCCTGGACGAGAAGTCAGCCCATTATAAGGAAACTGTAAGCCAATTCCAACTATCCTTTGATATGCTTGACTCCTGCTTAAACATAATCAATGTCATAAGGGAAGAAATATTAAAGTCGCTTAATCATCGCAATATAAAGCGAAGTTTCCCCAATATTAATCTACGGTTTAACCATATCCCTTTAAAGATTGGACAGCAATTTCCTGCCGATTATCTGTACCTGACTAACAAATCCTCTTTTGCTTTTCAGTTGGCAGATGCTCCTCCCAATCAGATCTTATATGATGAAGGGGATATATTCCTTATAAATATGGATGATTTACAGGAAGAGCTAATCCCCTCAGTAATCCTATCTAAGAAAGGTTAGTTGCAATGCATTTAGCTATTGATTTAGGAAATAAATGTACATTTCTGGCTGGCTGGGAAAATGGCAAATTAACGACAGATTATTGCATCAGGGTAAGAATCCCGGGGATGACCAGGTTTATTTTTAATACCGCTGAATCCTTCCTGGATCGTGAAGGTATGCAGGAATACTTTAGTCATCTGTACCGGGAATACATTTTACCGAGCCGCATGATTGTGGAGTCAGCAGCAATATCATATCCTGCTATTTTAGACCTAAATACCCATAGAATGATCTTGGATGTTCTGGAAGAAGTAATGGAGCTTCCGGAAGTTATAATTGTTCCACAACCTCTGGCCCTGGTTAATGGATATAATCTGCATAATCCCCTCCGCCCTCTGTCAGGTGATATTATGGTTATACAACCCGATGAGAGTCTTGACTTTATTAGTATAATGAATGACGGCAGGGTGATCCTGGAAAAGCACGTTGCCGGCAGTGTTGCCAACGTGCGTAAAGAAGCTGAATCAATCGGCTTTTATTCCAATGCCGGCTGGAATCTGGACATGGTTTTATGGGAAAATGACATCTCTTATACTCCAATACTGGAGGAATTATTAAACTCCCTGCCTGAAAAAGTAAATATTATGGGGGTGGGGAATCTGCAATCCATATCTGTAGATGGTTTATCACGATTATTAGCGCAAGATGCCCCTTTCTATAACATGAACTTTATCTTTCCTTATGAAATATATATTGAAAAGAAGAATCCGAATCAGAAAGATAATGAACTGGTGAAGATTCCTTTTGATACCACCAATCTGGAATTGAGGTGCGGAGCAGGTTATAAGCTGCTAACTCTGGACAGTTCTGGCATATATAATCTAGCTGACGACCCTGAACGAATCAATGTGCGCTTCTACCAATCCGAAGCGGGCATTGCTTCAAAAAAACGGCTCCTACATATACCCGACGCTAACCTGGTTTTTGAGATAGACAGCCTGAAAAGCGATCTGCCGGCTAGGATCAACATTTATCTCGACCTGGCAGCTGCATCTCTGGTTTTTGATTTAAAGCCGGAAAAAGCGGAACCTCATCAATTGGCTCCCCTGGATTTCCAAAACCGCCTACTGGGATTGCATAGTAAAATTTATGATATAATAAAAACCACTGACCAGCACTCATTGACGTATGAGATTGAAAAACATATGCTTGCCAGAAGCAGTGCCATTAAAAATCTGCCATCTCAAATCGAACTGACTTTACTACGTCTCAATTCAATACTTTCGCTATGGAACGATAAATAATCCTAGATATATTGCCCCCGGTGATAAATTAATGCAAAAATATTTTTCTGTAGACAGGATTTCTATTAATTGCGTCGAATTTCACAAATATTCAGATAGATGTTATTGGCAGAGGAGGAAGATAATCGGATTATATTGGGTATTACAATTTCGGGTCATTATTATCAATTATTAGGAGGTCATTATGGCAACTGGTAATGAAATGAAAGTTTCGGGACACATTCAGGAATTAGTAGCTAATCCTTCACCGCTGGGCTTATTAGGTCTGGCAATGGTCACCTTGGTCGCTTCTACACAAAAACTGGGGATTACTTCAGGAGTTGCTTATATTATTCCCTGGGCTATTTTCTTAGGTGCCTCGGCACAATTTATTGCTGGCATGATGGATTTTAAACACAATAATACCTTCGGAGCTACTGCTTTTTGCGGATATGGCTTCTTTTGGTTTGCCGTAGGTATGACCTGGTGGATGCAAACAACTGGAACTATCGGCAAGGGTGCTGATTTCGATCTTCACCAGCTTGGCTTTGCATTCCTGGGCTATTTTATCTTTACCATGTATATGACAGTAGGGGCCATGGGAGCCAATAAGGTTCTTTTCATTATATTTGCGCTGATTGATTTGCTTTTCCTGGGTTTATTCATGAGCACCCTGGGTTGGGGGGGAGAATTCTGGCACGAATTGGCCGCTTATTCAGAAATGGGCATTGCCATCTTTTCTTTCTATGGCTCAGCTGCCACGGTATTGAACACCCATTATGGATATACCGTACTTCCGATTGGAGCACCCTTTGGTCCGTGCTATGAGAAAGCCATGGCACTTAAAGCAGGTAAGAAATAAAACAAACAAAATCCAATGCATAAAAGCAGGTATCCCTTCGGGATGCCTGCTTTATTGTATTTCTATATAGCATAATTCAGCTAAACTATAAGGCTTCCAGATAATAATCTCTTAGAATACTGTGCCCATATGTATCACCTGCTGCGAAGGCCTCTGCGAAACTGCTGTAATTACTGCGATCATAACCGGGAACAGCCCACTTGCCGCCCAGATCAACCCAATCGGTGGCAACACCTCTATTTCCATATTTATCTAAGATGCTGAAACGCGGGTCAACCAGCTTCTTCCCAGCCGGCAAAGGCTTTTTACTGGCATAAGCATAAAGATGCTGTATCTGTGCTTCTACCCCGGCTGCAGGAGTTTCAAAGAAAGCTCCATGTGAACCAATGCAATAGGATACCAGCTTAGGATCAGCCCCGTTTAGATCCTCCTCGCCGGTAGCTGCTTGACCGGTAGCCCCTAATCCACAGTAGTTATTCTGTTCTGGTCTTACTAGCCCGCCATACTTCCACCAGCCCGTTTCTTTAGCCCCCTGACAAAAAGCAATATCGCCCCTGATGCCGTACTCCTTGCCGATATTGAGATAATAATCAACCAGATCAGGAGCGTTAGGATTTCTCTTCTTTAACAAAGTTCGTAACTGATCTGCAGTGGCTACTGATGAGCCCATAATACTTATGGATTGCTCATAATCCCCTCTGCTGGGAGTTGGGCTTTGCACCGGCTCGGGATTAATTATCGCTGCTGCCGGAATGGCTGCCTTATCCGTAATTGCTACTCTTTCACCCTGCCAGTCTACGTTCATCCCTATATACTCAGCAATAATTCTTATCGGCACCATAGTCCTGTTATTAATAACAACCGGACTGGTATCGGATGGAACTTCAGCTCCGTTAATAAATATCTTTATATCTGCATCAGGAATAGCTCCCTTAATTTCCTGATTATCGCCGGCTGAAGAGTTAATCGGCTGTTTTGTAAGTGAAGGGGATGAACTATCTATAATAACCTTGCGATTAAGACCATCCCACTGAACATCCATACCTAAATGCTCGCAAATAACCCTTATAGGTACCAGAGTACGGTTATTGAGAACTATCGGATTCGTATCGGTTAAAATCTCATCACCGTTGATAACTAATTTAATAGATTGTCCCGCTTCAGCATAAGATTGTATCCCAGCTAAACCGGCTATCACCACCGTCATAATGATAATAACTAGTAGTTTCCTGAATATAAACCTGTACATACCTCTGACACCTCTCCCTAAAACTATTCGCTAATCTTTCATTTTCCTACTTTCCCTATAAGTAATATTAGATAAATTCTTTCAATTTCCTTTTTCAGCAGCGAAAATATGATGTTTTTTTATATTTTCCACCCGCATTTCTATTATTAGACATTATTTGTCAATATCTATGTAAATAATTTTTCAATCGGACCCATATTATAACATTTTTTTCTCAATTAATGTTGTAATATATTTTTACCGCTGTAAATAAAAGTCATAAATAATTGCAAACCGAGAGGAAATTTATAATGAATAATAAAACTGCCAATATAATAGCTTCCTTTTTATGGTTATTTATCACATTAATTGTCATAGTATGGAATGATTTATTATTGCATACAACTTTTAAGTCAAATTATGAAGTCTATGTGACATGTTTCATATATTTATTAATAGTCATTATGCTTATCATAACACCCATTCATTTGCTGGCGCGTCAAAATATACTATGTTCTCAATTTCCCAGCATTAATGAGAGCCTGGTTGGTAATTTTGTGAATAACGACAGTCATAACCATTTAAATGCACTTTTTTTGCATTTCAATTCCAAAAAGGATAAACATCAGAAACAGCTTGAATTCCAGGCCTATCTCCTGGAACATCTGGGAAAAAGCATAACGGTTATTAATGCACAGGGAGAAGTCATCTACTGCAATCGGTGTGCCTCCAATCTATTAGGCATTGACGGTAATAATTACGATGGTTTTACCTTAGGCAACCTGCCTTATGACCAAAAAAAACTGGAAAAGATAAAGAAACATTTAAGCACCGGCGCTACTTGGAAAGAAGAGCAAACTATTTTAGCTGACAGTAAGGTAAAGATCCTTATGCATTGCTTTGATCCGCTTAATAGAAAGGATATGACTGGTGCGATAATTATAATCTCTTATGATATCAGTGATCTTACTATTGCACGCATGGATGCTGAATCCGCTAATACCGCCAAAAGCCTTTTTTTGGCCAATATGACCCATGAACTGCGCACTCCCATGATTGGTGTTTTAGGTTCTGTCGAGTTGCTTGAACAAAGCAATTTAAGCCAGGATCAAGTTGAGAACTTAAATACTATAAAGGAATGTGGTGAGAAATTATTAAATAAAATCAGCGATATAATTGATGTATCCAGTATAGAAACTGGCTTGCTGGAACTAAACCCAGCCCCAACCAACCTATCTGAAGTATTGGAAAAAGCTGCTGCGGCAATTAAAGATGACCTTAAAAGCAAGGACCTATTATTGGAAATGGATATAGACCAGAGTGTTCCTCCGGTGGCTGTATTTGATGACATCAAATTCCGCCAGATAGTAATATCTCTATTGTATAATGCAGTAAAATTTACTTTTCAGGGCAGTATTAAAATTACAGCTCGCCTGGAAAGCAATGACCCGGACTATAAATGGCTCCTGGTCTCTGTTGCCGATACCGGTATCGGCATTCCCGAGGATAGCCTGGAGACTATTTTTAATCGTTTTACCCAGGTAGATAACTCTACTTCCCGAAGATTTGGCGGAACCGGACTGGGGCTATATATCAGCAAACAGCTTATTGAACTTATGGGTGGGCAAATATGGGCACAAAGCCAGGAGGGAAAAGGCACAATTATTACTTTTAAAATCCCTATAACAACAGAGCTGGATATTAATTTGAAGGAACAATTCAATTTGTCGGCCAATTCGCAGATTGCTGCGGTTGTTGATTTGACTGCTGATATTAAACCTATCAACGTATTACTGGTAGAAGATAACGAACTCAACCGAAAACTTATAGCGCATATGTTAATAAACTATGGCTTTGAGACTATTACTGCCAACAACGGCTTGGAATGTTTAAACCTTCTACAGTACAATAAAATAGACATTATTCTGATGGACATGCAAATGCCGGTATTAGATGGATATGAAACCACCCGCATCATTAGGAAGAACCCGGCGTGGAGTCAGATCCCTATTATAGCAATAACCGCAAACTCTATGAGCAATGATCGCGGGAAATGTCTGGCCTGCGGATGCTCTTCATATCTGCCTAAACCCTTCAAAACAGATTTGCTGGTGCAGGAGATAAGAAGTGGTTTGCAAAACCAATTTTATAAAGACCGATCCAATTCATCTGTTCAGCAATTGGTAACCGATTTGATGCCCGAATTTATTGAAATGCTGAATGAATTATTAAATGATCTGCAACAAGCGATTGAGATGCAAGACTTGGAAGACATTAAGAGCATAAGCCATGATCTCAAGGGAACCTCGGGGATGTATGGTTTTATGAGCATATCTGAACTGTCAGCCCATATTGAAGAAGCTGCTGCTAATAAAAATTATGTCGAAATATCCTTACTATTTGACCAGATTACCTCACTTGCTCAAGAGCTAAAATACCCAGATGCATTGTTGTGCGGTTTAAGCACAGCTAATGAGGCAAAAAATCAATAGCCTTACCTACACTTTACTTATTTTTCTGGTCACTGTTGAGTGATCCAGACCGGTAAAGTAATTGAACCAGGCTGAAGTCTGATATAAATCCCAATTAACCGGAGGTATTAATAATTCCTCTAGCTGATTTTCTTCTTTATAAGCTTTGAGCATGGAGTAAATTTTAACCCAGATACATTTTCTTTCATTGGGAAAGACCTCACACCAACCATTATAACTGCCGCCACAAGCGCCATTACGTTGCTGTTTGGGACACATTGACATAGGACATATATATGCCAGGTCCAGCAATGCACAATCTCCGCAATCTTTACAGTCATTGCCAATTACCTTAAGAATATGTTCTAATGGGTGTTTACTCGGATTTCTGACCCCATGGTAATAACGACTCATTAATGGGAAAAACTTTTTATCAGGTGTGAAAAACAGATGGTGGATTAAACGCATCAAGCGTTGATTAAAGCCTACCGGAAACTCAACCGGCAGATTTGATCGATTAACGGGTTTATTGGTATTAAGACCTGTTAGCGCATCTTTTTCGAAAAAGTAAAACCCGTCCGGTTGGGGATAATCAAATTCTGGAATTAATCTCATCCAATCCGCGCTAAGTTCTTCGCCTTTTTCAATAATATAAACAACTTGTTCATATTTAATATTATGGCCCCCCAGGTGAACTCCATCAAATCCCATTCCTTTCATAAAGGCATACATTTTTGCAGCCCGAAGCAAACGCGCACTTACACCTTTATCCGCTTCACTTCTCTCCTGGTCAAGCTCAGATAATAGCTTGCCAGAAACTACGCAGCCCGGCAATTGGTTGGAGTTCATTACTTTACCAGCACCAAAGGGCAGTATATACACATTACCGATCACAGGAATATTAGGGTTGTAGTTTTTAATAATCTGCAAAACCTCGTGGAATTTTCGTGCGTCAAAACCTAACTGGGTTACAATAAAACCGGCTCCATTATTAATCTTCTTCTTCACTTTGTAATATTGAACCAAAAGCTCTGCTTCGGTGGCTTTAAAGGGAGATACAACCCCTCCGGCCAAGAAATCACTGGGCTGATGTTTCACTAAACCTTTGGGTTCACATACTTCCAAGCTTTTATTCATGTTAGCTATTAACTCAATAACGTGGACCGAATCCAGGTCAAAAACCGGTTTTGGGCGTCCCTTGAAACCACTGGTAGGGTAATCACCGGTCATCACCAGTAGGTTTCTGATGCCGGCTCGATCCATGGCGTAAAGTTCTGATTCGACCTGATTACGGTTCTTGTCTTTGCAGGTAAAGTGAACCAGCGGCTCTATACCCAGATTTGCTATTTCCATCCCCAGGTATGTAGCTGCTATGGCAGGCTTTCCGCCAGGATTATCCGTAATAGTAAGAGCATGAATCCTGCTGTCCCGGGCAGCCTGCTTGGCCAAACTAACCGCGTCTTCCTGCAGTTTTTCATGTGCACCTCGGCCAGGAACCAGCTCCCAGGTTACAGAAAAAACATTCTTATCAAGTAATGATTCCTTGAATTTATTAATTATTTCTTTCTCCTCCCTAAACTCGTTAACTAATGCAATCGGCAAGATTCACGTTGCAGGTCTTTTCACATATACCACCCACAGATAGCAATGTAATAATTATATCACCGTTTGTACGTTCAAATATTAAAAGGGCTTCAGATAATCCGAAACCCTTTGTCAATATATATCAAATACTGTACTCGCAATCCCCTTCGGAAAATCCTGAAAAGTCTATAGGTTTTTAATCAGCTCATCTGCAAATTCTGAACATTTGACCTCGGTGGCACCTTCCATCAGACGGGCAAAGTCATAGGTTACAACCTTACTGGCAATAGTTTTTTCCAATGAGGCTATGATTAAATCTGCCGCTTCATTCCATTGCATATGGCGCAGCATCATTTCACCAGATAATAATACTGAAGATGGGTTAACCTTATCAAGACCTGCGTATTTGGGTGCAGTCCCATGGGTAGCTTCAAATATAGCATGGCCGGTCACATAATTAATATTGGCACCGGGAGCAATGCCTATTCCTCCAACCTGAGCTGCCAGAGCATCAGACATGTAATCTCCGTTCAAATTAAGGGTAGCTACTACATCAAACTCTGAGGGACGGGTTAATATTTGCTGCAAGAATATATCAGCGATAGCGTCTTTAATTATTATCTTTCCAGCCTTTACTGCCTTAGACTGAGCCTCATCTGCAGCTTTGGTACCTTCCGCATCCATAATCCGGTCATATTCATTCCAGGTAAATACCTGGTCAGCAAATTCCTGTTCAGCTACTTCATAGCCCCAATTTTTGAAGGCCCCTTCAGTATATTTCATAATGTTGCCTTTATGAACCAGAGTAACACTCTTTCTGCCATCAGCTAAAGCAAATTCAATAGCAGCTCGTACCAGCCTTTTGGTACCTTCCTCCGATACGGGCTTAATCCCGAAGGCAGAGCTTTCCGGGAAGCGGATTTTATCCACCCCCATTTCATTCTGCAGGAATTTCAAGAGCTTGTCTGATTCGGCAGAGCCTTGCTGAAACTCAATCCCGGCATAAATATCTTCTGTGTTTTCTCTGTAAATTACGATATTCACATCTTCAGGCCGTTTTACCGGTGAAGGTACACCGTTAAAATACTGGACTGGTCGTACACAGGCATACAAGTCCAGATTCTGCCGCAGTGCTACATTCAATGAACGAATGCCTCCTCCAATAGGGGTAGTCAATGGGCCTTTGATAGCAATAAAGTACTCACGAATAATATCAAAGGTTTCTTGCGGCAGCCATTCACCGGTAATATTGAAAGCCTTTTCTCCTGCCAGTACTTCTTTCCATACTATTGACTTTTGTCCTGAATAGGCTTTCTCCACCGCTGCATCCAGCACCCGCGAAGCTGCCGCCCAAATATCAGGTCCGGTTCCGTCTCCGATGATAAACGGGATAACAGGATGGTCCGGTACATTCAGCACCCCGTTATTAACTGTAATTTTTTGGCCTTGAATTAAAGACATTCCTGTACCTCCCTAATCAAAATTAAAACCGCCATATTTTTTAAAGTGTTCCACTAAGCCGCCGTCGTTAAGTATTTTAAGCATAACCGCAGGCAAAGGTGTAATGGGAATGTCTGTACCCTTGCTCAAATTATGCAGCACGCCAGCGGAGAGATCAATTTCAAGTTTATCCCCTGCATCAATGCCGTCTGTGTCACATTCAATCAGGGGCAAACCAGTGTTGATGCAATTGCGGTAAAAAATACGCGCAAAAGATTTGGCAATAACTGCACTGATATCAGCATATATAATTGCCATTGGAGCCTGTTCCCGTGACGATCCGCAGCCAAAATTACTGCCGGCTACAATAAAGTCACCCGGCGTAACTTTTGAATAAAAATCGGGATCCAGATCTTCCATGACATGCCTGGCCAGTTCTTTCATATCCAATGTCTTAAACTTATGGCGGCCGGAAATAATATAATCAGTATTTACGTCATTAGCAAATTTATGAACCTTCCCCTGTAAATTCATTAATGCTCCTCCTCTATTTTATAAACTCACGCGGGTCAGTAATCTTTCCATATATCACAGATGCTGCAACAGAGGCAGGCGAGCCCAGATATATAAAAGAAGTAGGATTCCCCATCCGCCCTTTAAAATTACGGTTGGCAGTAGAGATAACATTTTCACCATCAGATGGCACCCCATTATGAGTCCCTACACAGGGTCCGCAGCCTGGTGTAACAACTGCCGCTCCTGATTCCATAAATATTTCAATAAGCCCTTCCCGCATCGCCTGGATCATTGTCTGGCGGGACGAGGGAGCTACTATCAAGCGTGTATGGCGGTTAACCTTTTTACCTTTTAGAATAGCCGCGGCTATGCGTAAATCCTCAATACGTCCATTGGTACAGGTACCAATAACCCCCTGTTGAATTGGAATCCCAGCCACTTCACTAATAGGGGCAACATTATCAACCGTATGCGGTTTGGCGATCTGGGGTTCCAGGTTCGATACATTATATTCTTTTATCCAGGCATAAACGGCGTCAGGGTCTGCCTTTACCGGTGTAAATTCTCGCTGGCTATGCTCCTTGACCCAATCAAAAGTCTTTTGGTCTGCCTCCATCAATCCGCACTTAGCTCCCATTTCAATAGCCATATTGCTTATTGTAAATCGAGCATCAATGGAAAGATTACTAATGGCCTCACCCACATATTCAGCGGCCCTATAAGTAGCTCCGTCAGCTGTAACATCACCAATCAGATAAAGAATCAGATCTTTGGAATAAACCCCGGCTGGTAGTTTTCCGTTAATAATAAATTTTATAGTCTCCGGGACTTTGAACCACAATTTGCCGGAAACCATCCCTGCCGCCATATCGGTAGAGCCAACCCCGGTTGAGAACACGTTAATAGCTCCATAAGTGCAGGTATGGGAGTCAGCGCCAATCACCAGATCACCTGGTACAACATGGCCCTGCTCCGGAACCAGTTGGTGGCAAACCCCATTCCCAATATCATAAAGATTAATATCCTGTTCATTGGCAAATACGCGAATCTGCTTATGCAGCGCGGATACTCCGGCTAGTGGACTGGGCGAACTATGATCAATCACCATAGCCACTCTCTGCGGATCAAAAACCTTTTTGGCTTGCATCTCCTCAAAAGCTTGAATTGCCAGACCAGAAGTGCCATCCTGCGCCATTACAAAGTCAAGATCAGCGATCACTATGTCATTAGCCCTGCAATTTTGTCCGCTTTTATTTGATAATATCTTTTCTGCAATGGTTTTGCCCAATTCTTTTCCCCTCTCTCATAATATATAACTTTATAAACAAACGTCCTAATCAGATATGATTAAATTTTTGCTTTTATCTATTACCGTTTATCTCTTAAGCCTCCTCTTCATTAATTGCAAGTGGATAATATATTATAAACTGTCCAGTTTTTCTTTTAACAGTTTATTAACCATCGCTGGATTGGCTTGCCCCCGAGTAGACTTCATTATCTGCCCGACAAAAAATCCCACTGCCTTATCTTTGCCATTTTTATAGTCCTCAACTACCTTGGGGTTAGCCTGAATTATTCCTTCTATGACCGGCAGCAGCGATCCCTCATCTGATATTTGCACCAAGCCTTTTTCCTTTATGATTATGGCCGGGCTCTTACCGTCTGCAAACATCTCCTCAAAGACAGCCTTGCCCATTTTGCCGCTGATAGTGCCGTCTTCAATAAGCCTTAGCATTTGTACCAGATCATCCGGTTTTATTTTACAGTTGCTTATATCCTGATTGCTCTGATTTAAAAGCCGACTCAGTTCACCCATCATCCAATTGGAAATTACCTTCGCATCCGGGTACCGACTCAGGCAATCATCAAAAAAAACAAGGGTTTCGGGGCTTAGGGTCAGGATAGCAGCATCATACTCCGGCAAACCATAATCTCTCACCAGACGCATTTGCGCCTGTTCAGGCATTTCCGGCATTCTTGCCTTTATTTCTTCTATCCGCTCCCGGCTTATACTTATAGGGGGTAGATCAGGTTCCGGGAAATAACGATAATCGTGAGCTTCTTCCTTAGAACGCATAGAACGGGTAATCTGTTTGTCTTCATCCCAGGTTCTGGTCTCCTGAACTAACTCTTCCCCATCTTCCAGAGCTTCAATTTGTCGCTTAACTTCGTACTCCACTGCTCTTTCTAAAGCTCGGAATGAGTTAAGGTTTTTGATCTCAATCCGGGTTCCAAATTCTTTTTGCCCGGCAGGTCTAACTGAAATATTGGCATCACAGCGTAAAGAGCCTTCTTCCATCTTGCAGTCTGATACTCCGGCGAAAAGCAAAACAGAACGCAATTTTTCCATATAGGCACGCGCTTCTGCACTAGATCGCATATCTGGTTCTGATACTATCTCCAAGAGAGGTATCCCGCAGCGGTTCAAATCCACCAGGGAAAAAGGAGTGGTGGTTATATCACCCTGATGCACCAGTTTACCTGCATCTTCCTCAATATGAGCCCGGGTTATCCCAATCCTTTGCTTCGATCCATTAACATCAATATCCAGATAACCTTTTTTGCACACCGGCATATCAAACTGGGATATCTGGTAAGCCTTGGGGGAATCGGGATAAAAATAATTTTTACGGTCAAATTTGCTAATAGGAGGTATCTCACAATGTAACGCCAAGCCTGTTTTTATAGCCAGTTCCACAACTTTCTCATTCAATAACGGCAAAGTTCCGGGAAAGCCCGCACATACCGGGCAGGTCTGGGTATTGGGTTCAGCACCAAATGCGGTGGAACAGGAGCAAAATATCTTGCTCTGGGTTTTTAATTCGGCATGTACCTCTAAACCAATTACAGTTTCATAGATTATCAATTACTTCACCCCCAGTTCCGGTTTTAAAGTATGATAGGCGGTATTCTGTTCAAAGGCGTGGGCTGCTTTTAACATCGTCCCTTCATCAAAAGCCTTGCCTATTATCTGCATTCCTATTGGCAAACCGTTGTGTAATCCGCAAGGTATTGATATACCTGGCAGACCAGCCATGTTTACCGGCACCGTCAGAATATCGTTCATATATAATGTAAGCGGATCTCCTATCTGCTCCCCTAATTTAAAGGCAGTAGACGGGGTGGTTGGCGATATTATAACGTCATAATCCAGGAATACCTTGTCAAAATCATTGGCAATCAATCTTCTTACCTTTAAGGCCTTAAGATAATAGGCATCATAATAACCGGAAGTCAAAGCATAAGTACCCAACATAATGCGTCTTTTTACTTCATCGCCAAAACCTTGAGCCCGTGATTGAGAAAACATATCCACAACATTTAGGGCCTCAAAATCCCTATGCCCATACCGCACTCCATCAAATCTTGCCATGTTGGCACTGGCTTCTGCCGGAGCCACCAGGTAATAAGTCGGCAGAGCATATTCACTGTGGGGAAGGGAAACCTCCTCTACAATGGCTCCTAGTTCTTCATATTTATGCAAAGCTTTATTAATAGCTGCCTTGACTGCATCATCAACCCCAACCCCAAAGTACTCTTTAGGATAGGCAATCCGCATACCTTTTACACTGCCGTCTAAATAACTTGCATAGTCCGGAACTTCGATTGCAGCGCTGGTGGAATCCAGAGGATCATGTCCGGCAATTATATTCATAATCAAAGCGCTGTCCCTCACATCCTGGCTGAATATGCCTACCTGATCCAGGGATGAGGCAAATGCTATAACCCCCCAGCGTGAGACCCTTCCATAAGTAGGTTTCATGCCTACTACACCACAAAAAGATGCTGGTTGTCTTATTGAACCGCCCGTATCAGTTCCAAGCGCAAAAGCTACTTCCCCAGCGGCTACAGCTGCTGCTGACCCGCCGGAAGAACCTCCCGGTACTCTATTCAAATCCCAGGGATTATGAGTAACAAAAAAAGCCGAATTCTCTGTGGAAGAACCCATAGCAAATTCATCCATATTCAACTTGCCGGTTAAAATCCCCTGCTGCTCATCTAATTTTCGCCAGGCGGTAGAATCATATTCGGGGATAAAATCAGCCAGCATTTTTGAACCGCAAGTCGTCTTAACGCCGCGGGTACAAAAAATATCTTTAAGGCCCAAAGGTATACCGGCAATGCCAAGGTATTGCCCTTTTCTATCAGCTTCACGGGCCCTTTGCAGGGCACTTTCTTCGGTGATAGTAATAAAGGATTTCACTTTATCCTCAACCTTGTTTATCCGCCCCAAAAATGATCTTACGATTTCTTCCGCAGATATCTCCCGGCGGGTTAAACGTTCCTGTAATTCATGCACAGAAAGCTCATATATTTCCATGCCGGTAACCCCCTCTACATTATTTTGGGAACTTTATACTGACCTTCTTCTGCCAGAGGCGCATTTTTTAGTATTTCTTCCCGTGGCATACTGTTTCTTGCGGTATCGGTCCGAAATACATTAAATGCCGGCAATATATGAGTTAAGGGTTCAACCCCATCCGTATCCAATGTATTAAGAACACCGGCATAGTTTAAAATCGAGCTCAATTGTTCAGTAAACCTCTGTTTCTCATCCTCACTTAAATTCATCCTGGCCAACATAGCCACATGCTCTACTTCTTTAATAGTTAAGGCCATATTTATGCCTCCTTGCATATTAATAAAATGTGTTCAATATTATAGCAAAAATGAACCTATATCACTAATTAAATAATTAAATTATAGATAGTTACCGGGTTACAAAGGTTATAATTGCCATCATTAAAGGAACCAGGAAAAGACCCGGCAACAGATTGGCCACCTTAATTTGCGTAATCCCCAGGGTATTAAAGCCAATGCCAGCTATTAAAACCCCGCCCAATGCTGTTATGTTATTCAGCATGGGCTCGGTAAGCAAAGGTTTAATAAGTCCAGCTCCCAAGCTGATGGAGCCCTGGTAAATAAGAACCGGCAGGGCGGAAAAGAGCACTCCTACCCCCATACTGGCAGCAAATATCATCGAAAAGATTCCGTCCAGCATGGACTTGACCAGCAGAATTTCATAATTATGGGTTAGCCCATCTTGCAAAGACCCCACGATTGCCATTGCTCCTACACAAAAAAGCAATGTAGCAGAAACAAAACCTTTGACAAATTGGTTATCTCCGCCCCCAAACACCTTTTCCAGTTTGCGCCCCAGTACTTCAAGTTTGCTCTCCCATTGCTGCCACTCGCCAATAATAATCCCTATTGCCAGGCTTACACCTACCACTGCCAGGCTCTCCGCCTTTAAAGCAAATTGAATGCCGATGGCCAAAATAAGCAAACCTAACCCATCCAGTATTGTTCGGCTATAATTATCCGGTATGCCTTTACCCAATAATAATCCTATCAAACCAGCAATAACAATGGCACCGGCATTAATAATTGTACCTATCAAAAAGACATCTCCTAACGGCAATGGTATAGTCATATCATTGGGAACATGACTTATTTATTTTATGCCATCCTATTTATCCTGACAAGACCGTTAACCCAAACCAACGGTAATATACAGTATACACCGTCTCTATCCGATACTGAAGTTTAACCTGCCTAAGTGCGCTTTATGACTACAAAACCGGAATCTTTACTCGAACGGCAGTTCCTTCTTCAACTGTGCTGGCTACGTTAATTTCCCACTGATGTTGTTCAGCAATCCATTGCGCAATCGATAACCCGAGACCGTTTCCTCCTGTTGTCTTGGTTCGGGATTCATCCACGCGGTAGAAGCGATTAAATATTTTGAGGATTTCCTCATTGGGTATGCCTATTCCAGTGTCTTTAATACTTATTTCTAAATATGAACCTGAACGGTCTCGTTTCGAAGTAATACTGATTGATCCGCCAGTTGGCGTAAATTTTATATATGTCAAAGGTAATAATTTTAATGTTTGGGCTAAACTTTTTTTTGGACCTGTTAAGCTAAGGCCCAATCCTTTTATGCCAATAAATAAAGCTCCGTCAATTCCAAAAAGTCATTTATAAGTATTATAAGTGACAACCCTAACCATTCTCGTTAATCCCGCCACAGCAAACGTTACATAAATACTTTGGCTGCAAACAAAAACACCATTTTAATTTAATCCAACCGTTAATAATTTCAATAACTTCCCAGCTGTTTGCGTGACCATTATCTGTCTGCAAAAACATCTTCTTCTATTTATTGAATATTTTTATATATACATATTTATATTATTGTGATATATATAATAATGATACTTTTATTATTATTATTATATGCATATACATATGTCTGCTTGTAATTAGGCTTAGCAGAGAGAGATGGGCTAATTATAAACGAAAGGAGGTTAGGTATTATAGCAGAAGCTCATTAGTAACCATTAACTACTTACCTTGTTACCATATTTTGCTCGAAATATGTTCAGCTTCTGTTCAAAATATAAATCTGATTCTATTCTCCGATCGCTCATAATAAACCGTCTCTCTCTGTAAGAATTTTTTTAAGGATGAAGGAGGTTGCTTTAATGACACCTGCACAAACAAGTTTGATTATCTTGGTGGTAGTTATGGTATGCTACATCACTGAAATAGTACCCCTGGCAGTAACTGCGGTTGGCTCCTGCGCCGCAGCAGTATTCTTTAAGGTTGTACCGGCCAGCATAGCCTGGAGTGGATTATCAAGTGATACTAACCTGCTTATCGCCGGTATGATTGTGGTTGGTCTGGCTCTGTTTGAAACCGGACTGGCTGAGAAAATAGGCAAGACGATTGTTAGTGTTGCCGGAACGGGCGAAACAAAGCTAATGATTGCCATTATGCTCGTGACCATGGCATTATCAGGATTCTTAAACAATACCGCCACTACAGCAATGATGGTGCCGGTATTAGCCGGTATTATTGTTACTTCCGGCGGTAAAATTCACGAAAAATTCGTCATGATGCCATTGGCTCTGTCAGCCGTCTCCGGTGGTATGCTGACTCTGGTTGGATCAACCCCGACCGTTATTGTCCAAGGTGTCCATACGGCAGCTGGCTTACCGGCATTTGGTTTCTTTGAATTTGCCCTCGTAGGCGCACCAATCTGCTTAGGTTTATTTGTATACAATTTTACAATCGGCCGCTGGTTGGCTGTAAAGATGTATGGGGCTAACCCTGAACATTCAGATTATATGTTAAATATGACCGCTAATGCAGCCAGCCCAGGTGAAGAAGTAGAAAGAGATAAAACCAAGATGGCAATATCCGGTCTTATATTAGCCGGTTGTGTAACAGGCTTTATACTAACAAATACCAAGGTCCTGCCTCTGGGCACCATCGCCATGATCGGTGCGCTGGCCTGTGTAGTTACTGGATGTATCAGTGAAAAAGCTACTTACAGACAGATGGACTGGACTACCGTACTGGTATTGGGCGGCTCCATTGGATTTGCAGCTGCTTTGGATAAGAGCGGCGGCGGAAAGCTGTTAGCCGATGCGGTAATAAACTTCTTCGGTGATGCTATAACTCCCTTTATATTAATGGCCGCTATTGCTTTCATAGGCATGTTCCTGACCCAGTTTATGTCCAATACAGCAG
>JAQVWS010000033.1 GCA_028709585.1 Syntrophomonas sp.
CATCGAGTGAATAGTTTATTCCCCAAAAAATAAAACCAAAGATTATTAGTCCCAATAGTAACCCTATCCAACCACCATAAGCCTGCTTTGGCCTATATGTCATTATTATGCTCCTCCTTGCTAATCGCCAAAGCTAATCCCTATTGCCTTGGCTGCTTCTACCATATCATTTTGGGGATCAACCATTTTTTGTTCTTTAATTGCTTCACGAATCGGGACGGTAACAATACTAGGGCCCTGCAAACTGACCATTGTTCCAAATTCACCTCTTACTAATGCCTCAACTGCGGCCACTCCGTACCTTACTGACAGTATTCGGTCATATGGCACCGGGGAACCACCTCTTTGCAAATGGCCTAACACTGTAACCCGTGTTTCTACACTACTGATATCTTCAATCTGCTGTGCCAGCTGATTACCAATGCCACCGAGTCTGATAGGATCGTGGCTTTCAGGAACCAGTTTTTGTATAACCATTTCTCCGCCAAGCTGCTTGGCTCCTTCGGCAACCACAATAATACTAAACTTTTTGTCATGCCATTGGCGACGACGTATATGTTTAATTATATTATCAATATTATAGGGAATTTCAGGAATCAGTATTACATGGGCACCTCCCGATATACCAGCATGAAGGGCAATCCATCCCGCATAGCGCCCCATAACCTCTAGTATCATAACCCGATGATGGGATTCGGCAGTAGTGTGTAGTCTATCCAGGGCATCTGAAGCAGTCTCCACCGCAGTATTGAATCCAAATGTTACATCGGTTGCTGATAAATCATTGTCAATAGTCTTGGGAACTCCAACTACATTTACTCCTTTTTGATAGAACTGGTCAGCAATAGATAAACTGCCATCCCCACCAATAACGATTAGCCCGTCCAATCCTAATTCATTCAGGTGGAATATAGCTCGATCAGATTGATCCGAAAATGTGTTCTCACCATCTTTAAAAGCCATAAAATTAAAAGGATTATCTCTATTGCTGCTCCCTAGTATCGTACCACCCCTATATCCTATTCCAGATATGGTTTTTAAATCGAGATGGATATAGCTGTTCTCGACCAACCCTTTAAAGCCATCCAGGAATCCCACTACTTCCATTCCATATTTGCTTATGGCTGATTTGGTAACAGCTCGTATCACGCCATTTAACCCGGGGCAATCGCCTCCTCCGGTGAGAACTCCAATTCTGGAAATTTTTTTCACAGGATCGCACTCCTTTCTTGCATATATTATTTATTTTATTATGCCCACTAATCCAAAGATAAGGTGAGTTTATCCCACCTTATCTTTTACTTCGCCAAGTATTGATGTATTCCTTTTTACTTACGGCTTTTCGGCCAAAGTTAACGGTAAATCTAATCGAGCGTTGCCTCTTAATATATGAACAGTTATTTTGCCACCAACCTGTTGATTTTTTAGAAATTCCTGCAGCTGATCATAATTAGTAATCTCGGTATCATTCATGGCAACGATAACATCATTTGCTCTAATTCCAGCTTTTTGAGCTGGGCCTCCGTTGACAACGGAAGTTACAATTACTCCCGGTTGCACCGTATCTTCGTTTACCGAGTACATAATTCCCATATATGGCCTGGTAACTTTTCCATTTTGAATCAGATCATTAATTATCTCCTTGGCCGTATTAACCGAGATAGCAAAACCAATACCCTGAGCCTGAGCGTTAACCGCTGTATTTATGCCAATAACCTGACCTTTTGTATTTAAAAGCGGTCCGCCGCTATTACCCGGATTAATAGCCGCATCGGTCTGAATCAGGTTTTTGTAATGCCGGTCTTCAATATTCATGGGCCTTCCTTTGGCACTCACCACTCCCACTGTAACCGTATGATCAAGGCCGTAGGGATTTCCAATAGCTATTACCCATTCCCCTACTCTGATCTGGTTGGAATCACCCAATTCCATAGCAGTAAACTGCTTATTTGCTTCCAACTTTAATACCGCTAGATCCAATTCATAATCCTGTCCTACTACTTTAGCCGTATAACTACTATCATCACCAGCAATTTTAACAGTTATCGCCGTGGCACCATCTATAACGTGCTGGTTGGTAAGAACATATCCGTCAGTGCTTATTATAAAGCCTGTCCCAATCCCATTCTGAACATTGGGGGTTTTAGGAGCATTATCTCCGAAAAATTGGCGGAAGAATGGGTCATTAAAAAACACATCGTTACCTCTATTGACGACGGTGCTAGTTTCGATGTTAACTACTGCCGGGCTGACTCTTTCTACCATATCAGCAATATTGGTTGGCCCTATTATTACCGGGTTGACTATGCTGGGTGGCAATTTATTGTCTTGTTCGGCTTTAGCGATGAAAAAGTTATCTTTCAAAATATATAACGTGCCTGCCAATAGAATCAGCAGAACTAAAATCAGCCATTTTTGTCTTGTTGCTCGATTTTCGTTCATAATGATTCTCCTTTCCATTAAGATTTCTTTCTTATATATGTTACCACTGAGTCCATTGTTTTTGGAATAGGAAAAAAAGCAGTTTTAAGTGAATAAGTGCATTTAAGAGTGTATTGGCTTTATTTATCTGTTTTAAAGCCCGCCAGATAAATTGCATACTGCAGCGGTCTTTGGAAAGAGTTATGAACAATTTGCTGTGACAGTTGCGATTCAGTGGTTTTCCGCGGTTTGGAATTAATTTCAATCAGCCACAAATTTCCGTTCTTATCGATGCCAATATCCAAACCTAACTCCCCATACAGTTTATTACTGGATGATTCCAGGGTAGTTGCTGCCATATAGCACAAATTCCTAATTTCATCGTTTTTTTCGTTAATTATCATCTTATTTTTTTTAAAAATCGCCCATAAAACTGTTTTGCTGGTTTCCGGTTTCCCGCCTCGACTGAGATTAGCAACACTGCTTCCCCGGGCTGCTACCCTTACAAATTTCTTGGTTATTTTCCACTCTCCTTCATTGTTCTTTTGATATATTATACGAATATCAAATGGAGATTCTTTATAGGTAGCTAAATTAAGCCCTTGTTGGACCACATATGATCTGCCTTTTCTATCCGCCCGGGTTCTTTTCATAAAATCCTCAATACTATCGGCTTGACCGCTATATTTACCTTTACCATAAACTATATACTGTAGTTTACCCTTATTATTGCTGGTTATTTTTATAATACCGTAACCTTGACTTCCATTACACGGTTTTAAAAAAAGGGTTTTATACTTTATAAGCATTTCTTTTAAACTTGACAACTGTAATAGATAGGTTTCCGGTAAATACGGCATAAGTTCGGGATTAGCAATCAATAATCGGTGTACTTTCCATTTGTTTAGAAACGAGGGATTGAAGTATTTTAAATAAGGCAATTTCATTAATTTATTCTTTATTTTTTTTAGACCAGGCCTGGCTTCACCAGCACGACTGGATATTCGATCATATATGACATCCGGCAGCGGATAAATTGAGGATGTCCAAATATTGCGGCCCGAATCTGACTTACGATATATAAAACCCTCAGTTGTTTTGTTAGTCCAGTCAATAGAGCTGGGAGTAAAAAAATATGTTTGCGCCTTTAACTTTTTGCTAATCTGACTTAAAAAAGCAAGCTCCGCTTGCATGCTTTTGGGATTAAATTCAACTCTATTGGGTAACGAACTGGCTAAAATTCCAATGGTTGGGCCTATATGAACCAGCTTATTTTCTTGGTCATAACGAATTTGCAGCGCTTTCCTGCGGCTAATGCTGAGGGTTTGGGCGAGTTGCGGCGAAAGCATGTAGCTCTTTAATTTATTGTCTCTAATTACTAATTTACTGCTTACGGTTTTAGCACCTACCCTGACAATAACCGTGTCAGCAGGCGGTATTTCCAGTTTATTAATTAAAGTATCTGCGATAAAAATCTTACCAACGGTACTCATACTATTCCTGCCTTTCCTGGCAAAACTCAGCTAGATAGCGTGCATATAAAAGCGGTTTTTCCACTGATTTAAGGCGGGTGACCGGGTCATTCAGCAGATTAAATATCCGCCGGGCTGGCCGCAGATTAGCCTCAATAAACCAGACTTTTCCATCTTGATCAATGCCGATATCTATACCTAATTCTCCCATACTCGATGTATTGGCTTCCAGCACACGAGCAGCTTCTAATGCCACATGGTCAATTTCCGCAAGAATTGCTTCACTTTGGAAAGGGTCGGCAAAACTTTGCTCTACCACAGTGCGCACATTTTTAGCACTCCCGCCCGAAGATATATTGCTGGTAATAGAGCCTTTTTTCCCTATACGACATGCCGCTCCAGTTATGAGCCATTGACCGGTATGATCTTTTTGCGCCAGGATACGTATATCGGCTATATTACCGTTTACTTTCAATAGATTGATCCTGCGCTGAACAATATAGTTCCGTTTCCCCATATATCTTCCTAATTTTGCGCGCAGCAATTTTATTTCATCAGAAGTACCTATCCGGGGCTGGGAATCCGGTTGGAATTGATAGTGGTATAACGGGGATTTCTTGTTTTTCAAGACCCTGATTATGTTTTTACCTTTGGTGCCGTCAATGGGTTTTAAATATACTGCGCCATACTTATTTAACATCTGCACAACCGGGTTAAAACTTGTTACCCGCCGAGTCTCTGGTATATATTGGCTTAAAGCTGGGTCTTGAGAAAGTATTTTATGAGATTCCCACTTTCCCAGCATAGGCGGATTGATAAATTTACAGCCAGTAGATTGCATTTTTCTGCGTATCAGTAATTTTGCTTTGGAAAAACTGGCTTCACGTGGATATACAACATCAGGAATTGGGAAAACTCTTTTTTTCCATACTCCATTTACAAATGAAAAGCCAAACACTTTTTTTCTGCTAAAATCAACGCTGTTGGTGCTGAAAGCAAAGCAGATTTGGCCCATTGCAGTTGCAGAATCAATTAACTGACTGATGAAAAAGCTTTGATCTCCAAATGGACGCTTGATGTCGCTGCTGCTGTCAATCATAATTCCTACCACCGGACCTAAATGGAGTCCCGTATTATTTCTGCAAATACCATAAGCGACACCATCTGATAAAAGCATTTTATTAAGAATTTCATCATTAATTTCCAAGATTTCTTTAGATGTGTTAGATGTTGAGGTATTAATAATAAGTTTCAGCGGAGTAAACAAGCGGCCTGCAAAAAGATGAATTTTATCTCCATTCTGCAAACCCAATTCTTTAGCTGTTTCTATTCCCATGCCCAGGACAGATCTGTTTAACCGAGTATTTTTATGGAATATTACCTTTCGAAATTTATGCATTATATTACCTCCAGCTTATACTCCCTAAGCTAAGATATGAAAACACTGCTAGCCGTGTGCATATTGTATTGATACCTAACCATTTTCGGGCACAGTTTTCAGGAAAATAAAACCCCGTTTTCTAAGGCAAAAATAATGAAATGATAGCAAATAACAACGATTAAACAAACCACAATGGTAATCTTGGTAAGAATTGCTGGATAAACAAAAGTGCACCTCAGAATATGGAACAATTTCGTCCAGCATCCAGGGTGCACTTATAGATAAATTAATTATTGCAAATATTTAGTTTCTACAAACAGGACATAATATTTTTCCTTCTATTGTTTGCGCCCAGGGTTCCATAAAGGACTCTTCACATTGGGCACATTTAACAAACGGATGTAATCTCGGTTTACCCGGAACCTTACGAGCTATTGCTTCAACCTTAAATAATTCATCATCAGATAGTTCCATTAATTCTTGACCACGCTGCCCTCTTATGGAAATGAAGCTTTGTTTTTCTTCTGGAGTTGCTGTCCCCAATTTAACCTTTTGGTGCAGTTCCAAAGGTTCATTGGTTTTCCATAAGGGTACCTTGAGTAACAACCTGAAACCTGCCCTCGTCTTCTTGTCGACCCAGGCAAATGCGAATTTCCCGTGGTTTTCAATGATAAGGCTGTCATTTCCAAGGGTACAGCCGGTAACTATCTGGACTCCATCTACTCCGCAAACATCGTTTTCTACAATGGCATTGTGGGTATCCCCTATAAGCTTACCTGATAAGCCAAGTAATTCCAGAACCTTTGTGCTGGCGCGATATCCAACTACTATACCGGGACAAATATGCCCGTGAAAAGCAACCGCTTTTGTCCATAATTCATTATTATGCATATTCATTTTCACTTCCCTACATACTTTTTGATTCTTTTAATTCAATAATAAACAGTTCTTCATCTGATAATTCATTATATTTTTCTGCATTTATATCCTGGCGAAGGGTAATAGTTAAGATGCGATCCGATTTCTTCCACACACTGCGGTTAATACTTAAACTTTCCTGATATTTGAACCTAACCGGATTAGCAAGCCGAGCCCGGCTTAATCCCTGTAAAGTATCTGCCAAACATGGTGAGCCGATTACCGAAAGCTTTACATCGGGTCGGTTTAGATGCCCCATAAATTCATCGGCTACCAGCGCCATTCGAACTGCCAGATGTAGGTCGGCACATTCTTCTTGATGGTGGGATAGTGCTTGCTTCAAAAAAATATTGCGCCGCATATCAAATTTATGTGCCATGATATATGGAGTTTTAGGAGAAAATATTATATCTTGCTCATAATACGATTTAATATCCAGCACCGGAGTACCATCTATTGCATCCATGCCATATACGTTAAGTATATTGCCATTCACAGATTCCAGACGCACCAGCGTTAACGCTATAGGATTAGGACGGTTAGGCGACCTGAGTCCAAAAACGCCATATTCGGGCAGATTAGGATTTACTCTCTTAGGTGATGTTCTAAGACATTTACGGTCTGATTGATGAAACCAGAGTAATGTCCAAAGATGTGAGTTTTCCTCGATTCTATGCAGTGCCTGAGTGTATTGCGGAAAAATTTCCACTTGTGCCGGTTGTCCGGTAACAGGTACGGTATCAGGATTATCTGCCGGCACCCTGACTATGCCAATGGGTTTAAGAGAAATACCTAAATCATTTTCCATTATTAATCCAACCCTTTCTTTCTCAATACAGATGGATTATTTGAATACTACTACTGATAGTTTTCCTTCCAATGCGCCGAAAAGGAGTTTAAAGGTCTGACAATGAACCACTCTAAAAATACAATAATAAATATCAACACAAGTACCCAGGCGAACAAGTTTTCTGTTTCCAAATAAGCTCTGGAAATAGCTATTTTTTGACCTATTCCCTCCCGGGCACCTAGTAGTTCAGCCATAATCGTCAATCTTACTGATGTAGCCGTGGCCAGCGATAAACCTGCCACTACTGAATGAGTTAAACCAGGAAGATATATCTTTTTTATTTTGATTGCAAGAGGCAATCGGTAAACTTTGCTCATCTCTAATAAACCACGATCAATGGCTTTAAATCCATTGACCGTGTTCACATGCATTATTGGATAAACCAGCAAAGCCACCAGAAATATAGTCATAATACTGCCCATTCCCAACCACACCATAGCCATGACCACAAAAACAATCGCCGGGACTGCTAATAATGTTTTAATAAATGGCTCTAGTATAATTTCTAGCTTCCAGTTTATACCCCCTATAATTCCAGATATTATACCAAGTATTACACCAATAGCAAGACCTATGATCTGACGATGAAATGATATCTGCAGGTTTTGTATTAACTCTCCGCTGTTGTAAATATCGACTAAGGCACGGATAGTGTCTATTGGCGAAGGCATTAATACCCGGTTATATCGCATGGAGAGTAGATGCCATAATAATACCATTATGATTAATCCTAAAATAGTATACTGATAATTTCTATTTTTGGAAGAAGAAGTTGGCATCCGGCTGTTTGCCTCCTAACGCATTAGCTGGGGCAGTCTTGCTTAATTCCTTGAAAAACGCAATAACTTCCTCCTGACAATCACTTGCATCTACAGGCTGTAAATTAGCATATTTTAATGATTCGGAAACTGCTGCAGCCTTCATCCATTCAGTTTGTTTTTCAATCATAGGCCCTGCTTCTGCGGGATGTTCGTTAATCCATTGGGCAGCTTCTGTAAAGCTGGCAGCAAATGCGGCAATCTCGGGCGGGGTAATTCCGGCTTCCTCTACCGAAATAAATCCGGCCTGAGGTATACGGTACTTTTCCTGACCGGGTATTTTAGCCCATTCGTTTTGCATGTCTATGACTCGGCTAAGATTTACTCCTGATTTTTTGGCGTTCAGTACTGCCATACTGGAATTAGGTTCATTTAAAATTGCATACTTAATTTCGCCGGTAATTAATTTGGCCGATGACTGAGGCAGATCCATATAGGTTATGCGCACATCTTTATCAGGATCTAAACCTTGTTGAATAAGAAGATGACGAAAAACCAGGTCATGTATGCCTCCCTGACCGGTTACTGCCACATCTTTGCCCTTCAAATCCTTAATTTCTTTAACAGTAGAATCACCGCTTACCACATACAGCATTCCCCATACGGAAACATTAACCAGTTTGATTTTAAAACCTTTGTTATACGCAAGGATAGCGTTGTTAATGGGGCTGCTGGCAAGCTTAACCTGTTTAGCGGTTACCATAGCCAGTAACTGATCATATGTTTTCCAGGGCTGCACAGATAAATTAGGATTCTTTTCCGCCATATAAGCGAGAGGGTAGCTGGCCGGACCAGGGGCCGAACCAATTGACAGGGATAGATCTTGATTGGCTGGCGGAGGTGCGGGTGCAGGTTCTGCATCCTTTTTGCTGCAGCCAACTATCATAAACATGGCTAATATAAGTAACATTGATACTGTTTTTTTGAACATTTATAAACCTCCTGATTTGTTTAATAACATACATTTTTACATATAAATAATTATAGATAACCGAGAATACTGTCCGTTACTTGTTTTATGTAATTTTCATCTAAAGTCCGGGTTGAGTCAGGTTCAATAATTTGGGAGATATTGCATGGTCGTCCCTTTAGTACTACAATTCGATCGGCTAGTTGTATCGCCTCCCTTATATCATGAGTAACAAAAACAGTTGTACATGGCTGCCAGTGAATTAATTCTTTCAGTAATGCACGCATATCATTTTTGAGATTTTCATCTAATGAAGCAAATGGTTCATCCATAAGTAATAAGTCGGGTTGAATGGCAAAAGCTCTGCCCAATGAAACTCGTTGTTTCATGCCTCCGCTGAGCTGGGCAGGATAATAGCTGGCAAATTCCTTTAAGCTCAGCTTATCTGCCAGTACAGCTATTCTTTCCTTTTTTTCTTTAGGGTGCATTTTTAATCTATACAAACCCATTGATATATTCTCTTCAACCGTGCACCAGGGAAGCAGGCGGGGTTCCTGAAATACGTAGGCAATATCTTGGTTATTTTTTATCATCTGGCCGGATTGGGGGTATAATAAATCAGCCAGAACATTTAATATTGTAGTCTTACCAATACCTGATGATCCCAGAAGGCAAATAAACTCATTGCCTTTACTTTCCAGACTGAAATCTGATAGAACTTGCAGCGGACCATAAGATAAACTAATATTAGCCAGTTTAAACAAATAACATTCTCCTTAATCTTTGCTCCCTGACAGGTTTGTCCCCTAAATAAAAAAGACGAAATGCGCCAAGCAATTCGTCATAATTACACAAGTATTTACGTGTATTACCAACTCTTCTTTCCGCATTGGGAGGCCTAACCGTTTCCAGTTAAACCCTGTCGGTCTGGCATCCATAGCAAATACGACAGGAAACCAAACTCGAAGATGATATTCAATTGATTCTATATAATTTAGGATAAATATAAGAAAAAGTCAATGGTTGTATATTAAAGGCTAACATCAGAATAAATCATCATATCTTTTCATCTCGTTACTAACGTGTTTAATCGTAATAAAACCTCCGGTACGTTTGTATTTTACCGCTTGAATCTCCGCTACTGCTGCCAAAGCAATCTCTGCTGCCATATTGCCCCCTAAATCAAGGCCGATTGGAATATGAACTCGTTCAATATATTCTTCAGGAATATCCATTGTTTGTAGACTACTAAGATAAGCGGTAATCTTACGCTTATTTCCCAATATGCCAATATACCTGGCCGGTGATTTTATAACCGCATGCAAAGCTAGCTCGTCAAATTCGTGGTTGTAGGTTACCAGAACTATGCTGGTAGTGTCAGTTATTGCACAAGTCTGCAGTAATTCCACTACATTCCCCAGCAACAGTTGCTTGGCTTCCGGAAATCTTTCCCTGGTAAGGTTTTCAGCTCTATGATCAATAACGGTTATATTATAACCCAAAAGCGATGCAATTTTATAAATGTTTATGGCTACATTTCCTGAACCGGCAATAATTAGTTTGTCACCGATATGATTAGACTCCAAATTGATCATCTCCTGTGTAATGGGCATTAACTTGAACTTAGGCGGGTATTATACTATCTTTCACAATAATTATAATACCAGTCTTTTCCCATCTTATGCTAAATAGTGACATGATGCAATAATGCTTATTGGACTAAAATAAAATACACAGTTAAATTAATTATGCTATTACAAGGTTATTATCTCTGATATTATTAATATGATGATGGAAAGTCGCTTCTGTTATTTTTAGGAGGTTAATTAAGTTGTCATTATGGAAAACAAAAGTTTTGGGCAGTGAATTGGCAGGTTCAATTGGTGACCTGGGCACTTTTCTTCCCTATATAATTGGTGCCATTACATTTGCTCAATTAGATACAACCAGTGTTTTGGTTATGTTTGGGTTGATGTATATTTTTACAGCTTGTTTTTATCGTATGCCGATGCCGGTTCAGCCCATGAAGGTTATTGGCGCGGCTATTATAGTACAAAATCTCACCGCTGGAGAAATAGCTGCCTCAGGAATCCTGATTGGTATAATTCTGCTTATTATTGCCTGGACAGGATTAATAAACAAATTAGCGGCAATAACTCCTATGAGTGTAACTATGGGTATCCAAAGCGGTTTAGGCATCAGCCTGGCTATATTAGGAATCAGAATGATATATAGTGATTTACTCTTAGGGGTTATCATAATGATTGTTATGCTGATACTGATGAATAATCAGCGTTTTCCTGCTTCTATAGTAGCTCTGCTGGGGGGTACCGGGCTGGCTTTTGCCTTACATCCGGAGCTTTCATTCCCTTCTTTGCAATTAGGGTTTAACCTTCCCCAACTTGTATTACCGAGTTGGAATGACTATTACCGGGGTTTTCTCCTGGGTTGTTTGCCCCAATTGCCTCTCACCTTAACAAATTCGGTACTTGTAACCACCGTTCTGGCACACGAGCTTTTTCCTAATAGTTCAGGCCGGGTTACAGATAAAAACCTCTGTTATACTCTGGGGATTGGAAATCTTATTGGGACGCCATTGGGATTAATTCCGGTATGTCATGGCAGTGGGGGCTTAGCGGCTCATTATAGGTTTGGAGCCAGAACAGAATACTCAACGATAATAATCGGGATTATTCTGCTAACTACCGGTTTATTTTTAGGTTCCTCCGGACTTAAACTCCTGCAGATAATCCCTCAGGCAGTACTGGGCGGAATGCTTTTTTATAGCGGATTGGACCTGGTAAAACCTATCAAGAGCAATAATACCCATGAATTATTTATTTTTGCAGTAGTGCTTATCCTCAGTGTCGCTATAAATCCGGCAGTAGGTTTCTTAATTGGTGTTCCCCTGTTTTTTATCGTACAAAAAGGTTGGATAAAAATATAGCTTACTATTATTTTCTTAGCCATGCCACGGGCTGTTTGCCGTCGCCCAGATAATAATGACCGGATTTTATTTGCAGCTTGAGATCTTGTCTTGTATTTTGGGAGGCATTCTGCTGGATGATCTCCACTGAATTACGGTTAACTTTGGTTATAATCGCCACATGGCCGTACTTTGAGTCATTAAAAACCACCAGATCATCAACCCGGGGTTTTTCCTGACCCCCATTTCGAAACTGAACCAATCCCCGAGCCATATTTATCTGACCATGAGGTGTCAGGGGATCAAAGAATTCCTTGGCATGACCCATCACATCAGGCATACAATGTCCTTTGGCTAGATAATAAAAGCGTTTTATATATTCTACACATTGCCATTTATAGCCGTAATAATAGCCATCCGGAGCAGAATTTTGGCCATGATTCTGTTCATAATCAATTCCGTTGTAATAAACAGGTACTCCCTTAAAACTGTCAATCTCATCTCCGATCATAATTCTCGGGATAAGCAAGTACCATATCAGTACTATCTCAAGCAGAGAAAATACCATCCATATCATAATCATTCGCGATGATAATCTTGCTTTATACATTAAGAACCCCATCCATTCCCAGCTTTATTTATACTTTCTTGCCGTATCAACGTATCCAGGGTAGGTATTGTTGCCCCCTGCAATAATATCAGCATCAGGGCAGGTTGAACTGAGACCGATTAAAATATAGAATATAGAAACCGGATCATAAGATGCAGCAAGAAAGGGTACGAGATGACGAAACCGTATCATACCTTTAGTCCTGTAACTATTTTTATGCCAGGCAAGCCAGAGATTGAACCGGATGATATTGTTAATAAAAATAATGGTGATTAAAAAGATGAAACTTATAAGTGCCTGTTTATGCGGAATCAACTGTAAATATAACGGTAAAAACAACCTCAATAAATACTATTGGGATTTATTACAACAGGGCGATATTATTCCGGTATGTCCTGAACAGCTAGGCGGCCTTCCTACTCCCCGCTCAGCCTGCGAGATTGTTGGAGGAACCGGTAAGCACGTAATAAATGGACAAGCACCGGTAATAAGCAGCGCTGGAAAGGATTTCAGCGCCCAATTTATCAAAGGCGCCCATGAAACTCTGCGAATCGCCCTGCAAGCCGGGATCGACACGGCAATTTTCAAGAGCCGCAGTCCTTCCTGTGGCAACGGCACTATTTATGATGGCACTTTCAGCGGCAATCTTATTGCCGGTGAAGGAGTGACTGCAGCATTACTAAAAAAGAATGGCATAAAGGTTTATAATGATCAAGATTATTTAAAAGAAAAAGGAGTGTAAGTTAACGTTGAAAGCAGTTAGCCTTTTTTCTGGTGGTTTGGATTCACAACTGGCGGTTTGTTTAATTAAGGACCAAGGTATTGAAGTAATTGGGGTTAATTTTGTAACTCCTTTTTTTGGGGCAGAAGAGCGTTTTCGCCTCGCTGCTGAGCAGTTAGGAATCGATTATCATGAAATCAATATTGGCGATATATATATGGATGTATTAAAAAACCCGGTTTACGGGTACGGCAAAAATTTTAACCCTTGTATTGATTGCCATGGTTTCATGTTGAAAAAAGCGGGTATTTTTATGCAGGAAATAGGAGCTAGTTTTCTGGTAACCGGTGAAGTAATGGGTGAAAGGCCCATGAGCCAGAATAAATCTTCCCTGGCAGTGGTTGAGAAACTGTCTGGCTATAAAGGACTTGTATTAAGGCCTCTCTCGGCTAAACTGCTGCCGCCTACTATTCCTGAAATCGAAGGCTGGGTTGACCGGAGTAAACTCCTGGCTATAAGCGGCAGGAGCCGTACGCCGCAGATGAAGTTGGCAGAACATTATGGTTTAAAAGACTATCCAACCCCTGCAGGAGGATGTCTATTGACCCAGGTGAATTTCTCCAAGCGTTTGCGTAAGTTGCTGGCAATTAAGCCCATGGCCGCAATGGACGAAATGGAATTATTAAAGGTTGGGCGGCACTTTTATATTACTGATGACCAATTACTGATTGTAGGAAGAAACCATGCCGAAAATGAACGTCTGCATGATTTAGCTGGTGCAGATGATTATCTTTTTAAAGTAATTAGCCATCCTGGACCACTGGGCTTAATCCGGGTGTTAAGCCAAACCCAGCCGGTCGATTTTGAACTGCCGGCTTCAATCATAGCCCGATACAGTGATGCCCGCGACTTGCCACTGGCCAAGGTTGAGGTTAAACAGCCTGGAGATAACAACCCATTTATTATCGAAGTAATTCCTCTATCGGCTTCATCCACGATGCCAATGGTATAGAAGTAAGCAGCGCCAATAGAATAGAATAGATCTTAGATTCACGCAATTAAATAAATATTTTTAAATCTATCTGCGCAAATAGAGCCTGATAACCTTTACTGCTAGGATGGGCGCCATCAGCCAGCAGGTATTCAAGTCTGATGTTGCCGCTGCTATCGAAAAAAGCTGCTGCAAAATCAATGATTGCTAAATGCTTCATACGGGCATGGTTAATAATCCATTCCCGTATTCTTTTAAGCCTTCTCTCTGGCTCTGGCTCATCAATTGGAGGAGGAGTTCCCATGATAACTTTGATTCCGTTCTCAAGCGCTTTTTCTGTCATGGATTGAATATTAAAAACAATCTGTTCAAAACTCTCCTGACATATTACATCATTAGCCCCGCCCATAATTATTACATGGGTTGGCTTTGCGTTTATTACCGCACGGTTGAACCTTGCCAACATATCGGAAGTTGTGTTGCCGTTTATACCCTGATTTATAACTTCGCCTTTCAGCACATCAGCCAGCATTTTTACCCATGAATACTCAGGCCCATATGGGAATCCCCAGGTTATGCTATCCCCCAGGCATACTACTTTAATTGCGTCATTGTGCATAAATACATCTCCGTTTCTATGATTACAAGGATAAAAAGAAGGGACAAGGTGAATGGCCAAGTCTTTTCCACCATATCACAATTGTCCCTATTTTCAACCCAATGTTAATAATGTTGTGTCTTCAGTTTCCTAATTTGTTATAGCTTCCAGCTGCCTGATTGCATCGTTTAATTTATTAATGTAGTCGCCGTATCCTGCCCAATCTCCCGCCTTCAATCGCTCATTGGCCTGATCATAATACTGGCGAGCCATTTGCGCCAGCTCCACAACGGATTTATCATCAGAGCCCTCGCTGCCAGGTGGAGGGGTAGTGGTTGGCGTTGAGCTTGCCGGCGGTTTCGTGGCACTGCCAAAGATGGCTACTAATGCTTGATCCAGGGTTTCTTCCATAACCACTTTGTTTCCGTAGGCCGCTATAATTCTTTTCAGTTCAGGCATTTGACTATTGTCAGACTGAAGGTATAGGGGTTCTACATATAAAAGTGAATTATCAATGGGTATAACTAATAGATTGCCGCGCAAGGTACTGGAGCCCTTTTGGTTCCAAAGAGACAGCTGGCGGGATATTTCCGTATCTTGATTGATACGCGATTCAATCTGCATAGGCCCGTAGATTGTCTCCTGTTTGGGGAAGCGATAGACTAACTTGTTACCGTATTGATCGCCATCCATGCGGGCACACATCCAAGCGATCATATTGGGTCTGCCGTTAGGGGTATAGGGCAGCATAAGAATATATTCTGCCTTTTCTTCACCCGGCAAACGCGTAACTATATAATACGGTTCAATCTGTTGCTCTTGTCCGCCTACCAATTCCGCAGGTAAAATCCAGATATCCTCTTTGTTATAAAATACCCCAGGATCGCTCATGTGGTAACTGCTATAGATACCGGCTTGTATCGTAAACAAATCTACCGGATACCTTATATGCAGTTTAAGTCCTTCCGGCATTTCTTCCAGGGGCTTAAACAGCTTGGGAAATATTTTGCTATAGGTTTGAATAACAGGATCAGCTGCATCTGCTATATAAAAACTCATCTCGCCTGTGTAAGCATCACATACTGCTTTAACAGAATTGCGGATGTAATTTTCGCCGGTTGATGAATCAAAAGGCTGCGAATAAGGAAATTTATTGGATGTTGTATAAGCATCCATTATCCAGTACAGTTTGCCATCATCATTAATAACCATATAAGGGTCATTGTCATATTTAAGATAGGGGGTTATTCTCTTAACCCTGTCAGCTATATTGCGGTTCATTAAAACCTGGCTGTCGTTGCTTATATCGGTTGAAAGGATCATTTTGTAGTCTTGTAATACCAGGCTCAGCATTAATCTTCTCGGCCATGAATTTATTGACAGGCCGCTATCGCCCTGGTATTCAGAAAAGACGTTTTCATCACCCATGGGATAATCAAATTCCTTTTGTTGGGTATTGACAATTACATAGTTGTTGGTCATTTCGCCAAAATATATCTCCGGCCGGCTGATCTTCAGATCAGAAGCAAACTGAGGCGGAATATCCTTAATAAGGAATTCAGGTAAACCTTCTTGAGCTATCTCGGTTACAGGACTCACAACCAGACCATACCCGTGGGTATATACCAGTCGCTCGTTAACCCAGGTTTTGGCTTGATCTGAAAGGTTAGTTTGCTCAATTTCACGAGTTGAAAGCATAACCTGTCGGTAATCGCCGTCAATTACATAGCGGTCTATATCTACATCATTAAACTCATAGTAGGGACGCAGTTCCTGCAAGCTTTTATAGGTTGTCTGCAAGGGTACCCAGTCCCACAGCCGTATATTATCTACTGTATCCTGATTATTATTCAGATCATCCATGGTCAGATTGTAATCAATTTGAAATTCCTTGCTTTGCATTTCATTCAGCTGATAGGCAAGGCTGGTATACTTTATGGCAGATTCTATATATGGTTTTTCTTTTGTAAATTCATTTGGCTGAACTACCAGCTTCTGCATAACAGTTGGGTATACTCCGCCTAACAAGAAGGCTACGACTAACCAGGCCCCAATACTATATACTATCCAGGTAAATCTCTTGATAAATATATTTACAATAATAATAATTGCAACCAGCAATGCTACCACCATGAGAACCCGGTTGGATAATAGACGTGCAAATATATCCGTATAGGTGGCTCCGAAAACTACTCCATTACTGGATAAAAGAATTTCATAGGTAGCCAGTTTATAACCCCAGGCCTTTACAACAAAAAAGGCAGCCGCTAAAACGGCCAGATGGCTCTTCGCAAAGGAGAACTGTTTCCAGTCTAAGAGAAACAGATCGGAAGTGGCATTAATCAGATATAACATGCCTACCGCTATTAGAGTGATAACCAGCACAAATATTAAAGTTCCATAAATAAATTCATAGAAAGATAGGTTGAAGAAATAAAAACTAAGATCCAGATTAAAAACCGGATCGCTTACACCGAAGGAGACCCGATTGAGAAACTGCTGTACTACAATCCACTTACTATCCACCGTACTGCTGACCATATATGCGCCCACCAGACTTATTGCCAAATAGGCCCATTTGGAATTCTCGCCTTTTAAAAACTGAACCCAGTTGGCTTGAGGGTTAAGATAGATGGTTTTTCTGCTCTCTTCATTATCATCTTGAGGTCTTTCCGATTCGGGGGTAACGTTCTTTCTGGTTAAATTAAGATTAACCCAGATAAATAAAAATATTAGCAAAAACACTACTGCTATTAGGCCTAACTTACTCAATAAAATTGTCACAAAAACATCTTCGAATTTCAAAGACTTAAACCATAACCAGTCAATATAATAATTAGACAGGCTAGATATGGCAGCAATAACTACCATAAAAACCAAAAGTTTTACAATACCGCTATTTGATCTGTTCTCCAATTCTCTACCTCCTCAATTATTCCGCAAACAGCTCATCCTCAAAGCATAACTAAATGACGGTTAGTTATACTTCATAACCATAAACTGCTAGTCCTCCCTATAATGATAGTATTCATTATAACAGATTAGTTTGATTAGGTCATTGCCATAACTATATTTTGAAAAAGATTAGCTGCACAGAATCTAACACAAGTTTATAAGCTAAACTTGTGTTAGATTTTCCTTTATTACTGGGATTTATTTATTCGTATTATTCCCGGGGGCGAACTGGTATATCCAGTCCCAGCTTTAATATTTTCTCAACCAGTTTATCAAAACTAATGCCCACCGCCCGAGCAGCGTCAGGAACCAGGCTCATTTCTGTCATCCCCGGTATTGTATTAATTTCCAGAACATACGGATTTCCATCATGGTCAATAATAAAATCTATTCGCGCGTAACCTCGACAGCCTATAGCTTTATATACTCTCTCACTCAGTTCGCCTATCTTTTTCTGCAGTTCTTCAGCTACCCGGGCCGGTATAATATGGCTGCATTTTCCAGGGGTATATTTAGAATCAAAATCATAAAACTCATTGACAGAAGTGATCTCGATAAGCGGTAATACTTCGGTAACCTCATTGCCAATAACCGTTGAGGTCACCTCTGTTCCATCAATAAACTTCTCCGTCAATATTTCGGAATCGTATTCGAAAGCTGCTTTTAAAGCAGGCAGGATAGCACTTTCCTCTCGAACAATAAATGTACCTATACTTGATCCCTGAGTGGGAGCTTTTATTACCATCGGCAAACCGATGTTTTTGAGTAATGATTGGACTTCTGATTCCCAGGATGTAATATTATTATTTCTAATTATTGTAAAATCAGCAGTTGGTATTCCTTCATATGTCAATATTTTTTTAGTAAGTATCTTGTCTATACCAATTGCGCTGGCAGCAATCCCTGATCCAGTGTAGGGTATACCCATTACCTCCAACAAACCCTGGACAGTGCCATCTTCCCCATCTTTTCCATGCAGGGCTATAAAGACCAGATCGGGATTATAATCAGTAATAGCATGAATCGAGCTTTCTTTGAGATCAAGCCCCGCCGCTTCATAACCCAGATTTTCCAGGGCTTTTAATACCGCTGCACCGCTCCTTAATGAAACCTCTCTTTCTTGAGAATAACCACCCATTAATACAAGGACTCTTTCTTTTAACATCAAAACACCACCTGACTAAAGTTGTTTTGCATGGTTTATTATGAATTACCATTATTATCTATATTAATAGCATACAATTAAAT
>JAQVWS010000034.1 GCA_028709585.1 Syntrophomonas sp.
ACGTGTGCTCTTCCGATCTCCACAATCTTGGGGGTCCCGATAATTCGTAATCAGCAGTCGGCGGTTCGAATCCGCCAATCGGTTCCAAAGAAAGTAAGGCCCCTCCGAGATTGGAGGGGCCTTTGATTTTCTGAGATTTCTGTCCCAACCTATTTTGGGTGGCATGAATTTCTACAAATATCAATTAAGCAAATTAAAATCATATTTGCTATAAAATGGCATGATGATTCTAATGAACATTACAGCGGTTTGGGAGGAACAATATGAAACACAAATTAAAGGAGTACCCTACGCTTCATTCCGTTCCAGACATAGCCTTCCGCTTAGTGGTCGCCGCCCTTCGGGTCCCGCCTGGAGGTCATAATGTATCTTTGCGAAGTAACTTATAAATTACTAGGCTTTCAATGCTTCATTAATAATTCCTTTAACCTCGTCAATCATGATTCCGCCTGCAAATTTCGGTTGACCGTCAACTAAGGTTATCGGATAAGGATATCCCATTTGCAGAATCTGTTTCATAATTGGATAATTATCAAGACCAACTTGTTCAACATCAACATAATTTACTTTTACTCGATCACCAAAGGTATTCTTAAGATCCAAGGTCATTTGATTGGTTAAATCAGCATAATCTATGGGGGTTGAACAGCTGGATTCTGAAGAACATCCTCCAGAACAGCAGCTGCATCCGCCAGAAACCTGGATGCCATTAAGAACTTCAACCACTACAATTTTATTTTCATCAACCATGTTAATTCTCCTCTCATAATTACTATACAAACAAGCGCAAACTTGGGATGATGTCATTGGTCGAAACCATGGATGATAATATCCAGCCTATATTACATAGTTATAAATAGTTATTCTTTTCGCATTATAACATAATATAAGTAATAATAAAAATAACTTAATATTATAATATCTTTCGATTGCCAGGATTGTAAGTATCAATACACGGGTGGCAGAAAAGCGCAAGAGGCTCAAAGGCTTTTTTCTCAGTGCTCGCCCCAAAAACCGCGTTGCTGCTGTCGGGCTTCCTTTTGAACTGCTGTAAATCGTTCCACATATTTTACATTAGGCGGGAAAGTAGCAAGTTGAGCATATCCTTCCCTCAGCAGAACCTCATTGAACATCTGGTCTCCTAACCAGACATAAGCCAGCATGCGGCCATAACGATCCCTTTCCTCAACGTCAAGTTCCAGACCAACTGATTGATTGCTCAGCTTTGACTTCGTATAATCGCTGGCTTGCTGACCATAAAATTCCCCGCCAATGGTGGGATGGACAGTTTCAGGAGTATCCACCCCGATTAAGCGTACTTTCTCAGTTGTGTTATTTATAACGACAACTATGGTATCTCCATCAATAACTCTGGATACAATTGCCGACTTTAAGCCTTCTGGAACAACTGCGCTGGTTTGAACTCCTGGGCCGTCCTGGTCAGGCTTAATGGTATCATAATTGGTAGGCTGCTCGTTTGACTGCTGCACATAACCGCTGCTGCCAGGACGGACTGTTTGCACGCTAATGCACCCTGCCAGCAAAGTAAGCACCGCAGCTAAAATAATCAATGCAGTATTCTTTGTAAAAACAAACATTACTTATCCTTTCACAGAGTATTATCAGTTAAATTTATATAACTAGATTGAAACCCCTTTATTTAGCAACATTTTTTCCTGTACTATTATATATAAAATTGAAAGAAATAATAATTACCCTGACTGGAAATAGACCAACTATCAAGAAAATATCCACATTATAAATGCACATTATGACAGGCAAATATCTAATTATTTTTAGGTCTTTTGCTTGCGAACATACGTTCTAATATGGTATAATTTGTTTGTGAACCCAGTTACTGACCGGGCGTGAACGCTGCTATAATACTTGGAGGTTAGGGGCTGGTTTTCTATTTCAGCGATGTTGATTAATAAGAGGAGGTTGAAAAAATGGCCGACATCAAATTCGAGGTTATAAAATCCCTGGGTGTTTTATCGGAAGGCTCCAAGGGCTGGCAGAAGGAAATTAATCTGGTGAGTTGGAACGAGCGCAAGCCTAAGGTTGACATCCGCGACTGGGCCCCGGAACATGAAAAGATGGGGAAAGGGATTACATTAAATATTGAAGAATTGAAAAAGTTAAAGGAGCTTCTGGATGGCATTGATCTGGAGGACCTGGGCATTGAATAAGTAATAGAGGGAGGATCTTAAATGGCTAAGCCTTCTTTTGAGAAATTTGCCAATATGCTTGATCAAGCTATTGAGCGCATTCCACCTGGCTTTATCCGAAATCTAACCGGTGGTTTTAATTTACGCAAAGAGAAAAAGCGTGAAGGTGAATACTTTATATTAGGAGAGTACATTGAGGACGGAGTAGGTTGTTTTATTGTTTTTTATTATGGTTCCTTTGTGGAAGTGCTGGGAAATGACTCTGATGAATGCTGGGAAACAGAGATTATGGACACAGTACTGCACGAAATTCAACATCACTTGGAGTCCCAAGCTGGCTTGGATGATTTAGGACAAAGAGAACTAGAAGAACTAGCCAAAGCTCTCCAGGAAAAAAGCTAAATTATACAGGCAATACCAAATTGCTTTTAACTTTATCGAACACCGTAAATACCTGCAGATTCAAGGGCGGATATGACATCTTGTTCCGCACCGTTCTTTTTCGCTGACTGGGTACCGGTTACAATCAGCGCTTTTTTCCCGAGGGTTTTAAATAATTCGCCATTCTTGGCAGCGCAATCGGTGCCCATTATAATCCTGGTACGCATATAGAATTTACTGTTCACATTTTTACCCCTCATAATATTATTTTCCATGGGCTATATATTATTGTCCTAATTATATCATATCCATGTTCATACTCGGAACGAGAGGGATGATATTCAATAATTTTAATATTGAATATCATTCTATATCGCTATGCAAATGGGATAGGATCTTTTTAGACAATGACCCAGCAGATACTCGGTAAAACACAATAATTATTCTATTTTGGTATTGCCAAAATAAAAAGAAGGTAATATAATTATTAAAATGAACCGAAGGTATAAAGAGTGAACCGAGAGACTTATATGCTTATAGATAGTATTAAAAGATAAACAATAGAAAATGTTTAATATAAAAATATTTGCAATTTCGGCTAGATGTTTAAAAGGAGAGGTTTTGCTGTTTGAGGAGGTAATCTAGTATGAATAAAGTAGAATCATATACAGAACTGGCAATAGAAAACTGCCGTTCGTGCACTCACTTTGGATTTTGCGCCATATATTGGGGTGCCAAGTGCAAACGTCAGGGAGGGAACCAAATACCCCGGATGAAAACAAGACCGATTGGGATTGTACATAAGGCGAATTATAAAGATATAAATAAAGCAGATAGATTCAAGAAGCAATTTATTGATATATTTGAACCTATTAGAACTAAACGTGCCAATTGGTATAATATTTAACAAATTAAAATAATTTAATATCAAACTTGTTGTTATGGCTATTATAGGTTTTAATCTTGCATATGCTCTTATAATTAGGATGAAAATCTCAATATGCCTGCCTTGGGCAGATATAAGTTGTAGTTACGGTACCTTATAAAAATAAAAATATTATTGAAACCTAAGGCCAGTATTACTGGTCTTAGGTATTTATTGGGCATATTTTTGTATTGCATAAATGAGGTAAAGGGACTAAAATAAAAATATGAACCAAAGGTATGCATAATGAACCAGCGCGGATTATGAATATCTTGAGGTAACCGGTTCACAAGATGGTATTGGGATATACTTCGGTCATATAAACTTCAACTGGAATTATTATTTAGTTAAGCCTATGAGTAAACTCGGTTCTTCTCTTTATAGTCTGAAAAAATAGGTGAATAATTAATCACCGCTAGAGAAGGGGGTATAGATTATAAAAAAATTACGATTTGGAGGTGAAAAAAAGAGACCGTCTGTTTTTACAGTCCGGCCCACAAAAAAAATAATACCCTTTTTATTTTATCTGAAACATTGACAAATGGGAAGAAGGACTTTATATGGATAGCGATATCTACTACAGTGGTTCAGGTTATCGATTATCCATAACAAATCTTTGGATCAGCCAGTAGAATTCAACAATCTGATGCACACGGGGCAAAAATCTGTTTTTTGAGCAGAACCTCAATCATGATTGTTAAAAAAGTAACAAGCAGACGCAATTAATTCAATGCTTATAGATATAATGGCATCCAGAAGATTTGCGGTATCTACTACCAGGCAAGAATAAAAGATGAGGTGAATTACATGGATTTACAGAGATTGAGAAATAAATATGCGATTGCCGGCGTAGGTTTCACAGAACAAGGAAAGGTACCCGGGAGAACGGCAATCAGTTTTCACGTAGAGGCATGTGCTAATGCTATTAAAGATGCAGGACTACGTAATCAGGATATTGATGGAGTTTTTGTATACCGTCATTTTGAGCCCCTGGGCAATGACTATGATTTCAACGTATTTAATGTTGCTGAACAACTCGGTATCCGTCCCGCCTTTGTAAGCCAGGAACATTATTGTCACCGTACTTGGTTGACTAGTGCTATTGGTTTGCTTGAAGCCGGTATTTGCAACTATGTAATAGTATCATATGGAGATAATGCACGTTCAGGGCGGCGCAAATTTATTCATGAGCTTATTACAGAGACCAATGTTGCCAAAAATGACGGCGCCGCATTTGGAGATTTCTCACAAATGGCCAAATACGCAATGGTTGCCCGCCGGGCAATGAAAGAAGAAGGTACCGGCCCGGATGTGTGGAAAGAAATAGCTGTCGCCCAGCGTAGATGGGCCAACCTCACTCCCAGGGCAAGTATGTACAAAAAACCGCTGACTTATGAGGATTATTATAACGATCCAATGTTAATTGACCCATTCCGCGGCCTTGATGCAGTAGGCAATGCAGACGGAGGGAGAGCCCTCATTATTACTTCTACTGAGCGGGCTCGGGATCTCAAAGCACCGCTGGTGACAATTAGAGGCTTTGCCGGGGCAAATGTTCCAGATATGGCGTTTCGCTTGAAAAACGACGACGAGAAAAGCGCCGGAGCAGTAGCATCTGCAAAAGCATATCAGATGGCCGGAGTTGGGCCTGAGAATATAGATGCTTGTGAGCTTTATGATTGTTTTTCATTTACGGTTGAGCATACACTTCGCGATTGTGGTTTTTTCAAGGCTGGTGAAAGCAAAGACTGGTTAACTGCTGAACGCATTGGCCCTGGTGGCAGTTTACCTGTGAATACCTCTGGCGGGATGCTCTCTGAGGCATATTTTATGGGTATGACCGGCGCTGCAGAATCTGTTATGCAGTTGAGAGGCCAGGCCGGCGAGAATCAGCTGGGGACTGTACCGGGCACAAAAATGCCTAACCTGATTCTTTGTACAGATAATGGCGCTGTCTTTAACAGCAATTTAACCATGATCTTCGAAAGGAGCTAATATGATGAACGAGATAAAATATACGCTGCCTACAAAAATCCAAGATGATAATGCTGCCTTTTGGGAAGGCTGTAAAAATCAGCGTTTGTTGTTCCAGAAGTGTTCCGAATGCGGACATATAAGGTATCCTGCCTCTGTAGTATGCCCGGAGTGCTTGTCGCTGGAAAACGAATGGGTCGAATCCAAGGGTGAAGGAACAGTATATTCATATGTAGTATTCCGTAGGCCTTTTGATAATTCGACTAAGGAGAGAATACCATATGTGGTAGCCGTTGTAGAATTAGATGATGGCCCGACTTTTAGGACCAATATTGTTGATTGTGAACCTGAGCAGGTAGCATGCGACATGCGTGTCAGCCTGAAATGGGAACCTGCTGTGGGGGATTTGTATCTGCCGATGTTTAAGTTAGCTGAGTAGGTTAGTTCAGCTCTAAAAGTGGTACGCACCAGAAAATATACCAGACCAGGGATGGCCCCCCGGTCTGGTATGATAGTGCGCCAGGTGGGCAGCAAGTAACTTACAGCCCAGAAGAACTTGAAATTTACGCTTGCAACCACAAGGGAAATTTAACAAATCCTTATATCCAAACGCGCCTACTATTAATTATATAACATTTTATAATATAAGGGGGATAAAAAATGAGTCAATCCGCAGATATTAGCCTAAAAAAAGACCCCACAATGAGAAATTGGGCAATTATTATCGCCGTTGCGCTGATTATATGGTTTATGCCGACTCCAGAAGGACTTACCCTAAAAGGGCAGCATTTGCTGGCTTTATTTGTAGCCACCATTGTTGGTTTCGTGCTGGCACCTGTTCCGATGGGGCCTATGGCACTCTTAAGTCTCTCGCTTTGTGCTCTTGTAGGAGTAGCACCAATCAAAGAGCTATTAGTCGGGTTTTCCAATACCACCACATGGCTGGTTGTATGCGCCTTTTTCCTGGCCAGAGGTTTCCTCAAGACTGGATTGGCGCGTCGAATATCGCTTATGATAGTCAAAGCCATTGGCAGCAGTACATTGAAACTGGGTTATGCTATGGCGTTCAGCGACCTGTTTTTTGGACCGGTAATGCCATCAATCACCGCCCGGGGAGGGGCAATCGTATATCCAATTATTTCAGGGTTATGTGAGGTTTTTGATTCCAAACCCGGAGCGAGCGCCCGCAAGATAGGCGCATACCTGTTACAGGTAGAACACCATGCCACCTGCATTGTATCCGCTATGTTTGTAACCGCCATGGCCTCAAATCCTTTGGCAGTGGCGTTTGCATCCGAGATTGCAGGTGTGGAGATTACCTGGATGGGTTGGTGTATAGCAGCGATTGTCCCCGGCACAGTATGTATCCTGGTTATGCCATACCTTCTATATAAGATTTATCCGCCAGAGCTTAAGGAAACCCCTGAAGCACCAAAGATGGCCAGGGAAGAATTGGCCGTTATGGGGCCCTTATCCAAGGGGGAAAAAGTCATGTCGGGAGTATTCGTTGGCTGTCTGGCCTTATGGATAACCGGATCGATGACCGGGATCAGTGCTACTACTGTAGCCATTCTGGCCGCTGCCTTTCTGTTGGTTTCCGCAACTCTTACCTGGAAAGATTGTCTTAATGATAATGGCGCCTGGGATTTATGTGTATGGTTATCAGTGATAATAAGTTTGGCAACTTTAATGGGTAAATACGGTGTAGTTGGCTGGATTGCTGACTCAGCCGGAGGAATGATTGCCGGTATTGATTGGCTTCCGGCTCTCGTTATAATAGCACTTATCTACGTTTATTCTCATTATATGTTCGCTTCCTTGACGTCTCACATTACCGCTTTCTACGCGCCATTATTAGCCGTTGCCGTGGGCGCAGGCGCACCAGTTATGCTGGCTGCGTTAGTGTTGGGATTCTTAGGCAATGTTTGTGGCTCACTGACTCACTATTCGTCAGGACCAGCCCCGATTCTCTTTGGTGCGGGGTATATTGACCAGGGTACCTGGTGGAAGTTCGGTATTCTCTTTACCACTATTAATGTGGTAATTTGGCTGGGAGTTGGTTCTGTGTGGTGGAAAGTCCTTGGTTTATATTAGCATCTAACTTCAACGAATAAGCTTTATGAAACAGTCAGGCTGTCAAAAAAGGTTATGTATTCCCGAAGGGAGCATGACCTTTTTGGCAGACCCTCGACGGATTAAGTGCTGGTGTTTTCAATTATTTGCTTCAATAAAAGAAAAGAAATATTAAATTCTCTATAACTTAAACTTATAATTTTTGTTGCAAAAGATACCCAAAGATAATATAATAAAATTGTGAACCGAAGGTATATCTAATGAACCAAGTTTAATTTTTACATAATAGTCATTGTTTTTTTACACAATATCATTATATGCCAACCATAAGTGTATCCAATGAACCAAATTAATAAATACATTACGCGGATTTAATGATGAAGAAATTTTTAAGAAAGGGGGAAATCAGGAATTAGAGACGCCTGTTCAAATTTATATGTATCAGTTAGGGGGATAGACAAATGAGACTTGAGATTGAATCAATAGAAATTAAAGATGTTCAAGCGGGAGCCAAAACGTATACTAAGGATGGCGTGTTGTTTATTAACCTTGAGGAATTGAGGGAGTTAATACTCAAGGACTCCAGAATTAAATCAGTAGACATTAATATTGTTTACCCGGGTGAAAAAATCAGAATATTGAACGTCCAGGATGTTGTGCAGCCAAGGTGTAAGATTGGCAAAGATGACGCTGATTTTCCTGGTTTTATAAACAAAATGCAAATTGCCGGAAGCGGAAGAACCAGGTCTTTGCTAGGCACTGCTGTGGTAGTTTCCAATCCGAGCACAAACAGGGTTGAAAGCGGACTTCTTGATATGAGCGGTCCTATGGCTGAATTGAGCCCCTATGGAAAAATGAAAAATGTAAGTATCGCTCCTTATGCTGCCGAAGGAGTGGGTGAACGCGACTTTGAGAATGCAGTGAAAAATGCAGGATTTCTGACAGCAGTTTATATGGCGCGGGGAGCTGAAGGGTTACCAGCCAGCGAGGTAGAGGTTTTCGAATCTGATCTGACTGAATGCGCCAAATCAGACCTTCCCCGGGTGGCTCTGTATTATCAGACATACAGCCCCCAGTTTGATTATCTGGCTGTGTCGGACAAGATTGTATATGGAAACAATATAAGTTTTAATATGCCCATAATTGTACACCCCAATGAGGTTTTAGACGGTGGATTTGTGGGGTGGAACGCTCTGAAGGGTATCGATAGTTATTGCATTCAAAATCATGGCGTGGTTAAAGAACTTTATAAACACCATGGAAAAGATCTGAATTTTGTTGGAGTTGTTGCTGCTACGGCCAATATGGATGCTGATTCCAGGGAACGCGGCGCATGCATGTCAGCCCATTTAATTAAAAATGTCCTGGGAGCGGATGCAGCCATCTTACAAAAAATATTAGGTGGGATGCCTCATGTAGACATTTCTTCTACCGGCATTGAATGTGAAAAGCTGGGGATCAAAACCTGTGTCTATACTACTCCTTTGACTTCTGCCGGTACGCTGGGTGATACTATTTTGTTTAATGATGAGCGGCTTGATTTGATCACCATATCAGGCAATCAGTTTGAAAAAACCAAAATACATTTTCAGGCGGAGAAATTCCTGGGCGGCACTGCTGAAACCCAGTTATATGGTCAGGGGATTAAACAATATGCGGGAGATTCGGTTATTGATATAGAGCAGTATTTACTTGCCGGAGTCCATGACCTTACCGGTAACAGAAACATTATTGTTAATGAATATTAGTCTGCGAAGAGAGGTGTCCTATAATGACTAAGAAAAAAGTGGTTCATTATCTAAATCAGTTCTTTGGTCAAATCGGTGGTGAAGAACAAGCTGGAGTAGGTTTTTCAGTTAAAGAAGGTCCTGTAGGGCCGGGTATGGCTCTGCAAAAAGCTCTTGGTGACGATGCTGAAATAGTCGCGACCATTATTTGCGGTGATGACTATTTTTCTGCGAGTCCTGAAGAAAATGCTGCCGCAGGATTAGAATTGGTCAAACAGTATCAGCCTGACCTGTTTTTTGCGGGACCGGCTTTTGCGGCCGGACGCTATAGCGTTGCATGCGGTGCTATGTGCAAAGCGGTTAATGATGAGCTCGGTATTCCCGTAATTTCAGGTATGGACGAGTCCGCCCCGGGAATGGATATGTATAGAAAATCGGTCTATATAGTAAAGACTGCCAATCAAAGCCGTGACATGGTCAAGGTCCTGCAAAAGATGGCGCGGTTGGCGGCTGCTCTTACTGACCAGGAAAGTGGCACAAAGTTAATCGCCCTGGAAAATATGCCCGATCCCAAGGAATATGATTATTTTACCCGTGAACAGCTTAGAAATGAATTTTGTGATAAGACTATAGCCCAAAGAAGCGTTGATGCTTTGCTGAAGAAGATCAAGGGAGAACCTTTTGAGTCTGAAGTTACACCTGACAGGTTTGAAAAATTCGAAATACCAGCTGCGGTTAAAGATCTTAGCAAGGCTGAAATCGCATTTGTAAGTGATGGCGGTTTGGTGCCGAAAGGCAATCCTGACCGAATGACAACCAGAAGCAACCTGCGCTGGGGTGCGTATAATCTGGACGAGATATTCGCGAATTACGAAGTAGTTCATGCCGGATATTTCAATGACTATGTTGTGGATAGCCCGGATAGGCTTGTGCCCTACGATGTATTGCGTGATTTGGTGAATGAGGGTGTAGTGGGGAAGATTCATGATACCTTTTACTCAATGCCGGCTTGTACAACTGTTGCCAAAAAGTGTGCTGAAAATGGCGCCGCGATAGCTGCTCAGCTTAAAGCAAGAGGCACAGTTGATGGCGTAATCTTAACCTCTACCTGAGGAACCAGTACTCGTTGCGGGTCAACGATAGCAAGAGAGATCGAAAAAGCTGGATTCCCGGTAGTGCAAATCACAGCAATCCCCAATATTGCAGAAATGCTTGGTGTAAATAGGGTCCTGGTAGGAGCAGCCGTTCCTCATCCAACTGGCAATCCTAAACTGGAAGAAGCCAAAGAAAAAGAATTACGCCGTGCATATGTGTTAAAGGCATTGGAACTGCTGCAGGAAGATGTGGAGCAGCCCAAAATAGTAACTTTATAAATTCCTATGATTTTGAAATTCTCAGTAAAAGGAGCTTAGCATGGATAGAATATATGATGTTATTATCATCGGGGCAGGTCCGGCCGGTTTAGCTGCAGGCAGCTATGCAGGACGGGCTCGGCTTGACACCTTGATAATAGAAAAGGAAAAAGATGGCGGTCAGATTGTGATTACTGCCGAAATAGAAAACTATCCTGGCGGAATAGAAGGCGAAACTGGTCCTTCTCTCATTGAGAGGATGTCCAAACAGGCTTCAGGATTTGGAGCAGGCAAAGTCTACGATACTATTGTTGATGTAGAGCTTGAGGGCGAAGTCAAAAAACTTATCGGTAAAAAGGGTGAATACTACGCGAAAACCGTTATTATAGCCTCGGGTGCGTTCCCTCGGCCTATAGGTTGTAGCGGTGAAAAGGAGCTAGTAGGCAAGGGCGTGTCGTACTGCGCAACCTGTGACGGCGCTTTTTTCGAGGATATGAATATCTTCGTAATGGGCGGCGGCGATGCTGCGGTAGAAGAAGCTTTGTACCTTACCAAATTCGGACGCAAGGTTACCATTATACATCGTCGCAATGAGCTTAGAGCGGCAAAATCTATTCAGGAAAAAGCTTTTGCCAACCCTAAAATTGAATTTATGTGGGATTCAGTCATCGTTGATCTCAAGGGTGATGGAATTTTGGAGAGCATGGTGGTACAAAACACTAAAACAGGTGAGATTACGGAGATACAAGCCCCGGAAGAGGATGGCACCTTTGGTGTTTTCGTATTCATTGGCTTTGTGCCGCAAGCTGATCTTTTTGTAGGTAAAGTGGATATGGAGAACGGCTACATCCTGACCGATGATGATATGAAAACCAATATTCCGGGTGTGTTTGCAGCCGGTGATGTGCGCAAAAAGAGTCTTCGGCAAGTCGTGACTGCGGCAGCCGACGGGGCTATTGCTGCCGTACAGGCAAACCGGTTTATAGAAGGTATTTAGGAGGGGTAACAAATATGCTGGAATTAACAAAAGAAAACTTTGAAACAGAAGTATTAAAGTCCGAGCAGACAATATTCGTGGATTATTATGGTGATGGATGCGTACCCTGCGCTGCGCTGATGCCTTTTGTTCATGAAATGGCAGAAAAATATGGCGACAAAATAAAATTTACCGCCTTTAATACCAGCAAGGCGCGCCGCCTGGCCATAAGCCAGAAAGTCTTGGGATTGCCTACCATGGCTATTTATCAGAATGGCAGCAAAGCGGAAGAATTGATCAAGGATGATGCCACCCAGGAAAACATTGAAAAAATGATTAAAAAGTATTTATAAGTTAGTATATGTAACCACGTCGTTTTAAAGGCGACTTGGTATATAAAGATGAAAGAGAGAGGAGGAAAAACGATGAGCATACTTGCAGGGAAAAAGGTAATTATCGTAGGAGATAGAGATGGAATTCCCGGGCCTACTATTGAAGAATGTGTAAAAGCTACGGGAGCTGAAATTGTATTCTCCTCAACGGAATGTTTTGTTTGAACAGCTGCCGGCGCAATGGATCAAGAAAACCAGAAAAGGGTAAAAGATCTGTCTGAAAATTTCGGGCCAGAGAACATTGTTGTTGTTCTTGGAGCAGCGGAGGGTGAAGCCGCAGGGCTTGCCGCCGAAACCGTTACAGCAGGTGACCCAACCTATTCAGGTCCATTGTCAGGAGTCCCGTTGGGACTCAAAGTATACCATATTTGTGAAGAGGAAATTAAATCAGAAATCCCCCAAGAACTGTATGAAGAGCAAGTGGGAATGATGGAAATGGTCCTTGACACTGATGACATCGCATCGGAAATGAAAAGTATTAGGGAACAGTACATGAAATATTAATATTTTAAGTGATTGGAAGTGGTGATTTGGTGAGCAGTCACCGAGTCACCATTTTATTTTAATATTTAAATTGTCTTATAACCAATTTATAAGCGGTTGTATATACATTCTTGCCTATCCTGTAGGGCCGGGATTCCCAGTTGCCGGAACCCATATATAAAAATGCCGGGTGCTTAAGCACCTTTTAGAACGGAGGAAAATCAGATGAACAGTGTAATTAAAGCCACCAGTTACGTTCTGGTGCACACCCCTGATATGGTTGTTCACAACGGCTCTACTCAGACTACGGAGCGCATTGTAAACCCCGAATCGGAATATCTAAAAAAGCTGTCAGGGCACATAAGAAGTTATGGAGATGTACTGGCATACCCACCCAACCAAACCTACATCGGAAACATGACTCCAGATGAATTGGGAGCCATTCCTCAGCCGTGGCATGGCCAAAAAACCGATGGCGTACGTTTTGGCAAATTTGGTGAAATTATGCCTCAAGATGAGTTTTACCTAATGATGCAAATTTGCGACGTATTTGACCTGGTAAAGATTGAAAAGAACTTCGCTGCGGCCGCAAAAACTAACCTCGCTCAAAATCCTTTAATTACTCAGGATATGCTTTCCAAGGTCAAAGAGGGAGTAGGTGCTGATGAAATCACCGCTCTTGTTGAGGAACAGCATGCTGAGGGTCTTTACCAGGATGGTATTTTAGTAGGTGCTGTCAAGCGGGCTCACGATGTTGATATAAATCTATCAGCACATGTTATACTGGAAAACCTTGTATCCAAGGCATCCGGTGTGCTGGCGTTGTTACATCTTATTAATAACAGTGGTATTAAGGCTGATGAAGTGGATTATGTTATTGAATGCTCTGAGGAAGCCTGCGGCGATATGAATCAAAGAGGCGGAGGTAACTTTGCTAAAGCTGAAGCAGAGATTGCCGGACTAAACGGAGCAACTGGTTCAGACCTGCGCGGCTTCTGTGCCGCTCCTGCCCATGCCCTTATTACTGCGGCATCCCTGGTTAAGGCGGGCGTTTACAAAAACGTAGTTGTTACCGCGGGCGGCTGCTCTGCTAAGCTGGGTATGAACGGCAAGGATCATGTGAAAAAAGAATTACCTATTTTAGAAGATGTTCTGGGCGGTTTTGCTGTGCTTATTTCTCCTAACGATGGAGTAAATCCTGAAATCAACCTGGACATTGTGGGCAGGCATACCGTAGGTACCGGTTCATCACCGCAAGCGGTCATCACTTCTCTGGTTGCCGCCCCTCTTGATAAAGCAGGGATGAAAATAATTGATATCGATAAATACAGTCCTGAGTTGCAGAATCCAGATGTTACTAAACCAGCCGGTGCAGGCGACGTACCTTTGGCCAACTATAAAATGATTGGCGCCCTGGCAGTTAAGCGCGGCGAGTTGGAAAAAGCCCAGCTAAACGATTTTACAATGGAGCATGGTCTGGTAGGTTGGTCGCCAACCCAGGGACATATACCATCTGGGGTGCCCTATGTGGGATTTGCCCGTCAGGATATTTTGGATGGCAAAATCAAAAACGCTATGATAATTGGCAAAGGCAGCTTATTTCTGGGCAGAATGACTAACCTGTTTGACGGAGTGTCTTTTGTAATTCAGGGCAACAATGGAGTTACCCAGGAAGCAGGTGTATCCGAGGCTGAAGTAAAAGGGTTGATTGCCAAAGCAATGAAGGATTTTGCCCTTATGTTATCGGGAGGACAGGAGGGAAAATAGTGATGGGTAATATAGAAAACATCATTGCCAAAACCTTTGTTGATATGGCGCATATGTTAGAAACCGGTGAGACCGGCAGACGCCCCAAAATTGCTCTTACTGCTCTTGGCAGTGAGCATGGAGAGGATAACGCGGTGGAAGGTGCTCTGCTGGCGCAGGAGAAGGGTGTTGACGTAATATACATTGGCACCAGGCAGGAAGACCGGTTAACCTGTGTGCAGGCTTCCAATGAGGAGGAAGCACATACAGCAATGGAAAAGCTGATTTTGTCCGGAGAGGCTGATGGAGCGGTTACTATGCACTATCCCTTTCCTATCGGGGTATCAACAGTGGGAAGGGTTGTTACACCTGGTCAGGGGAGGACTATGTATATTGCAACCACTACCGGTACATCTTCTACCGACCGGATAGAGGGCATGATTAAAAACGCCATTTATGGAATAATCGCTGCCAAGGCCTGTGGTGTAAAAAATCCAACGGTAGGAATTGCCAATATTGATGGAGCTCGTCAGACTGAAGCAGCTCTTAAAAGTCTGCAGACAAACGGCTATGAGGTAAATTTTGCATCTTCCAAGCGGGCTGATGGTGGATGTGTAATGCGTGGCAATGACTTATTGACAGGTGCGGCCGATGTTATGATAACCGATTCCCTCACCGGCAATCTGCTTATTAAGATGCTTTCAGCATTTAATACCGGCGGCAGTTATGAAGCAATTGGCTGGGGTTATGGGCCTGGTATCGGTGAAGGCTATGACCGGCTTATTCTGATAGTTTCCCGCGCATCAGGTGCTGCAGTTCTTAGCGGAGCATTGCAATACGGTGCTGAATTAATTAAGGGAGATTACCGTAAGATTGCGGAAGCTGAGTTTGCAGCAGCCAACCAAGCAGGTCTTAAGACAATCCTGGAATCACGTAAATTAAGCGCCAAAACTGCGGAAGCAACAGCAGAAGTAGTGAAAGCACCGCCCAAAGAGGTCGTTACAGCTTCCATTGCAGGTATTGAGGTAATGGACCTGGAGGATGCAGTGTGTGCTTTGTGGAAAGAGGGCATTTATGCCGAAAGCGGCATGGGGTGTACTGGTCCAATTATTCTGGTATCACAGGATAACGCGGAAAAAGCTGCCGCTTCCCTAAAAAAATCAGGCTATTTGGGAGAATAATGATTTATACCTTCATTAATTGAGGGCTCTATTAGGAAGGCAGGCGGAGCTTGCTCCGGCTGCCTCCTAATAAAGAGTTTAAGAAATATATGTAATACTCAAGTTCTGTTGGTGAGGCGATTTATAAAAGTTGCAATTGGTAAGTATATCTTGGCGCGAGAATTTTTACCAATTGTATCTTAAATAAGCACTAGTTTAGTTATTTTTGTTATTGCTAAAAAAAGAACAAGCGAATATAATAAGAATATGAACCGAAGGTATAACTGATGAACCAAATAGACAGTGGATTTATTCTAAGATTATTTTTTATTTATTAAAAAAATCTATGGGGAAGGAGTTGTGCAGGGTGTCTAGAGAGTACGATCGAGATTGGGATCCGGATTTATATAAAAAGATTGACAAATACAATAGTGTTAAGAACTTGGAGCAATGCCTTCAGTGCGGCAAATGCACCGGAAATTGCCCGGTAGCCGCCATTACTCCGTCATACAACCCCCGGGCTATTATCAACGATATACTGGCGGGAAGTACGGCGCGAATATTAGACAGCGATGAAATCTGGCGCTGCATGAAGTGCGGCACTTGCTATCGGGGATGTCCAGTGGACATTTCTTTTACGTCATTGATATTGGAATTGCGCTTTGCGGCCTTGGAAAGCGGGCATGGACAGAAATATGTAGTTCCGGCCAACAAATTTGTTTTTCGTTCCATGGAGTATGGAATAAACTTTGTACCCGGCAAAAGGGGCATGGAGAGAGTCATGAAATTACGGTCGGATATGGGAGTAGAGCCCTTTCCCAAGGTTACTCCCGAAGCAATTGAACAATTTAAGGCGATTTTTGAGCAGACCCAAACCCTTAGATATATGGAGAAGCTGAAAACTGATACCGAAAAGCCGTTACGTTTGAGTTACGCGGAAGGGAGGATTGTCAATGAATAAGACCAAAGTACTAACCCCCCAGGAGCGTATCGGCAAGAAGCCGGATAAATTATTTTTATTCCGCAGCTGTACGGGGTCAATTGGATATCCCGGCACTGAGAGCGCGGTTAGGGAAGTATTAATAAAATTGGGGATAGACGTTATCACCGATCCGGACCAGACCTGCTGTTCAGGTGCTGTTGCAGGCTACTCCGGATATCCGCCCGAGGCTTCATTGGCCGTTACCGCTCGCAATTTTGCCATGGTTGAGAAAAAATATGACGCTGATACGTATTGTTTTTGCAATGGCTGTTTTGTGCACATATCGCATTATATGCATGATCTGCAGACTGATCCCGATAAAATGGCCAATGCCAACGCTATTATAAATCAATGGGGCTATGATTATAAGGCCCGCAATAATTTTTATCATGTGCAGGAGCTGTATTATCTTTTGTTGGATGAGATCCGTGCTTTAGTGGTAAGGCCCCTCAATGGACTTAGGGTAGGCTGCCATTATGGCTGTGCCTATCTTTTGAAGAAATATGGAATTGTTGACGATCATGAACTACCCACCTTCCATGAGCAGATCATAACAGCTTTAGGTGGTGTGCCGGTGTTTTACAAGGAACGGCGTTCGTGCTGCGGATCCGGAGCCGGGCGTGGGTTCACTCATAAGGAGAGTGTGGTTCACCCGCATTTGGTACGTAAACTGGACAGCGCCAAAGAAGAGGGTGTACAACTGATGACCACTGTGTGCCCGGGCTGTAACATGGCCCTTGATGCTGAACAGCCGGTTTTGGCTGCTCAAGGTTATGGACCCTATGATATTCCTGTTATTGATTTAGCTCAATTAATTGGTTTGGCTATTGGGGTGGACCCCAAGATTTTAGGATTTACAGCTAACACTGTTTCATTGCAGGGGGTATTGGAGCAGGTGGGCTTAGGGAAAGGAGCATAGATGTGGGAAATAATATTGACAAAACAACACTGATAATTGGAGGAGGACCTGCAGGTCTGGAGGCTGCCAGAGTATTAGGCCAGGCAGGATATCCCGTAGTTCTGGTGGAGAAGGAACAGCAAGTAGGCGGTGTACTTACCCAATTATCAAGCAGTTTTCCACGTTGGGAGGATCCGATGAAGCATGTCGATATGCGCATGCAGGAAATTCAGAAGTATCCAAATGTAAGGATTATGCTGAAGAATAAAGTCGTTGACTGTGAAAAGCTAAATGATGGATATAAAGTACAGCTGCAAAACGATAGTGGCAAAAAAGAAGAAATTATAGCAAATGCTGTTATTATAGCTACCGGGTTTGAACTTATGGATGTTTCCAACTATGGCGAATATGGTTATGGCACCTTGCCCAATGTGCTTAATTCTTTGGAATTTGAAGCAATGCTGAAGGAATGGTCTGCAGGAAATAAACCTGCTATTGAAAAACCGGTAGTGGCTTTCTTCAAATGTGTTGGCTCCCGGGATAGAACCAAAGGCTATCCTTACTGTTCCAAGATATGCTGCATGTATTCAGCCAAACAGGCTGGCATGGTACAAGATTTATTGCCCGAAGCCAAGAGCTATGTATTTTATATGGACTACCGGGCCAGCGGTAAGGAATATGAGGAATTCGTCCGGTCGGTAATAGAAGATAAACATGTGCGCTATGTGCGGGGGAGGCCTTCCAAAGTATTCTCCGAAAACGGGCGCTTGTTGATTAGAGCTGAGGATACCCTGATGGGTGTACCGGTAGAAGTAAGGGCTGATTATATAGTCCTGGCTGCCGCCATTCGCCCCAGCCAGGGAACCATAGAAATGAGCAAACTATTTAACCTGCCCACAGATCAGTATGGATTCGTAGAACCGCAAAAGCTGGAGACGGTTAAAGTAGTGGAGCGCGTATTTATGGCTGGTTCCTGCGGCTTTGCGGTGGAAACAATAGGTGCATTACAGCAAGGTGGTGCAGCGGCTGCGCAGGTAATGGCTTTATTGAACCAGGCTGGTTAAGGAGGAAGTTATTATGACTGAAACAGCAATACAAAATACGATGCCTAAAATCCTTTTCCATACCCTGCAATTAAATGATCTGAACCCCGGTCTGAGCCAAGAAATTATGACCAACTGCGGGGTTGACATATCACGTTGCCTGGAATGCGGCAAATGCTCCGGAGGTTGTTCCAATGCACATATATTCGACTATACACCCCGTAAGGTTGTGCAAATGGTCAAAATTGGAGCTGAAAAAAAGCTCATGGAGATGGATAG